>JBQTII010000097.1:0-29485 GCA_052388275.1 Sporichthyaceae bacterium
CGGAGAGCTCCTACGCGAACTCACCATCGACCCCAGCAAGGACTACCAGCCAACCGGCCACCCACAAACAACAAAACCGAACCCCCGATGAGGGTTCGGTCTGTCGCCGATCTCTTGAGAGATCACATCGTGCGCGAGGGGGGACTTGAACCCCCACACCCCGGAGGGCTCTAGCACCTCAAGCTAGCGCGTCTGCCAATTCCGCCACTCGCGCGACCGGCGCCGACGCTCAGCTGAATGTCGGCCCTGAAAGCGGCCCAACCTTAGCACCGGGAACGCGAGGCGGCGGATGCGCCGGGACGGCGCTGCGGGCAGGATGTCGGCCATGAATGAGCGCACCGAGACCCCTGGTATCAGCACCGAGATGAGCAGCGCCGCGCAGGCGGAGGTCGCCCGGCTGTGCCAGGACCTGATCCGCATCGAGTCGGTCAACCACGGCGATGGTTCGGGGCCGGGGGAGCGCACGATCGCCGAGTACGTCGCGGGCAAGCTCGCCGAGGTCGGCCTCGACGCTGAGCTGATCGAGTCCGCGCCGGGCCGGGCAAGCGTCGTGGCCCGGATCGCCGGCGCCGACCGCAGCCGCGCAGGGTTGCTGATCCACGGACATCTCGACGTCGTCCCGGCGTTCGCGGACCAGTGGACGCTGCCCCCGTTCGCGGGTGAGATCGCCGACGGGTGCCTGTGGGGTCGCGGCGCGGTGGACATGAAGGACACCGACGCGATGGTGCTCGCGGTGATCCGGGACTGGATGCGCACCGGCACCGTCCCCCCGCGCGACCTAGTGCTGGCCTTCGTTGCTGACGAGGAGGCCGGCGGAAGGTACGGCGCGCGCTACCTCGTCGACAACCGTCCCGAGTTGTTCACCGGCTGCACCGAGGCGATCAGCGAGGTCGGCGGCTTCTCCGTCACCTTCGCCGGTAAGCGTCTCTACGCGATCGAGACCGCGCAGAAGGGCATGGCCTGGATGCGCCTGAGCGCGCACGGGCGCGCCGGGCACGGCTCGATGATCGCCGAGGACAATGCCGTCACGGCACTGTGCGAGGCCGTGGCCCGCCTCGGCGCGCACCGATTTCCGTTGCGCATGACGAAAACGGTCGCGGCGTTCCTCGACGAGATCTCCGAGGTGTTCGGAATCGCGATCGACCACGACGACCTCGATGGCACCGTCGCGCAACTCGGCACGATGTCGCGCATGATCGGCGCGACGCTGCGCAACACCGCCAACCCCACCATGCTCGACGCCGGGTACAAGGCCAACGTCATTCCGGGCCAGGCACACGCGATCGTCGATGGGCGATTCCTGCCCGGCTACGAGGAGGAGTTCCTCGCCGAGGTGAAACAGATTGTCGGCGAGGCCATCGACATCGAGATGGTGCACACGGACAAGGCGCTGGAGACCACCTTCGACGGAGCCCTCGTCGACGCGATGATCGCTGCCCTGCAGGCCGAGGACCCCGGCTCGAAGGCGATCCCCTACACGCTGTCCGGCGGCACTGACGCCAAGTCATTCTCTGATCTGGGCATGCGCTGCTTCGGTTTTGCCCCGCTGCGCCTACCCGCGGACCTGGACTTCTCCGGGATGTTCCACGGCGTCGACGAACGCGTCCCGCTGGACGGTCTGGAGTTCGGCGTTCGCGTCCTGGACCGTTTTTTGAGGATGTGCTAGCGCCGTGAGCTCAGAACTGGCCCGCCTTGCGCTCGGCCGTCTGACCGAGGCCCTGACGGTGCATCTGGTCGCGGTGGAGAACCGCAGCGGCGAACACGACGCCGAGGTGCAGGCCGCCTACTCCGAGCTGCGAGCCGCGGCCGGCGCCTACGACGAGACCCTCTACGACATCCACGACGAGGTCACCCCGTTCGACCTGCCCGCGGTGCTGGACGAGGACGAGGAGACGGACGAGGAGCCGGACCTCGACCCCGCACGACTTTCCCTGCTCGGCCGCTGGGACTTCACGGTCCTCGATCGCGCGACCCTGAGCGCCGCGGCGCAGCAGGTGAGCGCCGAGGTGGATTCCCCCGCGTTCGCGCTGACGGCCCTCGCCGCCACCTACGGCCCGCCCCGAATCACGGACCCCACCAACGCCGCCCTGCTGGGGCTGGCGCCGCATGGCGGCACGACCTGGGTGGTGGCGTCCGAGATCGAGCCGGGCTGCGACGACCTCGGCTGGCTCGAGGACCCCTTCACTGCCGAACCGGGCGATGTCCTGTGCCGCTACGACACCTCGCAGAACCCGCGCCCAGCGCCCGGGGACGGGTGAGCCCGGACGACGTTCGGGCGGCTCAGGTCGCGGGCGGGGCCGCCAGACGTCGGGCGGGGTCGGAGACGTCGTCCAGCGCGGAGCGGATCTCGACCGGCAGCGTCAACTCCTCCGCCGCGAGGGAGATCCTGAGCTGCGCGGTGGTGCGGGCACCGACGATCGCGGCGGTGACGCCGGGGTGATCGCGCACCCAGGCCAGGGCGACCTCCAGCGGGCTCACGCCCAGCCCCGTGGCGGCGGTGATCACGGCCTCGACGATCGGTTTGGTGGCCGGGGTCAGGTAGGGCTCGACCAGGCCCGAGTATCGCGAGGAGGCGGCCCGGGAGTCCACCGGGGTGCCGGTGCGGTACTTGCCGGTGAGCACCCCCCGGCCCAGCGGCGACCAGGCGAGCAGCCCGACCCCGAGCGCGTCGGCGGCGGGCAGTAGCTCGGCCTCGATGTTGCGGTTGAGCAGGGAGTATTCGACCTGATCGGCAACCAGCTGCGCGCCACCGGAACAGGTGCCCAACGTCGCGGCGCGGGCGAGCTGCCACCCGCCGAAATTGCACACCCCGACGTAACGCGCCCGTCCGCTGGAGACCGCGTAGGCGAGCGCGGAGGCGACCTCGTCGGCCGGGGTCGCACCCGAGTAGACGTGCACCTGCCAGAGGTCCACGTGGTCGGTGCCCAGCCGGTGCAGCGATTCGTCCAGAGCCGCGAGCAGTGCGCGCCGGGAGGTGTCGATGACCCGGTGCCCGCCCCGCAGTCCCAGCCCGGCCTTGGTGGCGAGCACGATGTCCGCGCGGCGAACGACCTTGCCCAGCAAGGTTCCCAGGATCTCCTCGGCGTGCCCGTCCCCGTAGGCCGGGGCGGTATCGATCAGGGTGCCCCCGGCGTCACAGAAGGCGGTGATCGCCTCGGTCGCCTCGGTCGCGTCGGTGTCCGTACCCCAGGTCAGGGTGCCCAGCCCGAGCCGTGAAACGGTCAGCCCGCTTCGTCCGACGTGGCGCTGCTCCATGGCGACGCCCCCGCTGCTGTGCCGACTCACCTCGCGCGCGCTCATGTCGCGCAAGGCTACGGCGAAATGCTTCGGGCGCAGCGACGCAGGCGGCGCACGCCCTCGTGTCGTGACGGATGGGGCGCCCGTGTCGGCCGGGGCGCCGTCGCCGCACGCGGATAGGGTCGGGCGCGACGACGTCTTCCAAGGGGTGCGTGTGCAGCTAGGACTCAATCTCGGCTATTGGGGGCTGGGCAACGACGCGAGCAATATCGCGCTGGCCAAGGAGGCCGACGAGCTCGGTTTTGCCGTCGTGTGGGCCGCCGAGGCCTACGGCAGCGACGTCGCCACGGTCCTGTCCTGGATCGCGGCCCAGACCACCCGCGTGGACGTCGGTGCCGCGGTGTTCCAGATCCCGGCCCGGGCGCCGACGATGACCGCCATGACCGCCGCCACCCTGGATTCGCTTTCCGGCGGGCGGATGCGGATGGGCCTGGGGGTATCGGGCCCGCAGGTCTCCGAGGGCTGGTACGGGGTCCCGTTCACCGCCCCGATCGGGCGAACCCGCGAGTACGTCGAGATCGTCAACATGGCGCTCGCGCGGGCGCCCGTCGCCTACGCCGGTAAGCACTGGACGCTGCCGCTGCCCGACGGCCCGGGCAAGAAGCTCAGCCTCATCACGCACCCGGTCCGCGAGCACATCCCGATCTACCTCGGCTCGCTCGGCCCACAGAACCTTCGCCTGACCGGCGAGATCGCCGACGGCTGGCTCGGACTGTTCGCGGACACCGAGACGCTCTGCGATCCCCTAGCCCGGATCGCCGAGGGCCGGGCGAAGGTGGGCAAGACCCTCGACGACTTCGACGTCGCACCGACGATGCCCCTGGTGGTCGGGGATGACCTCGCGGCCTGCGCGGATGTGACCCGCCGTTACACCGCGCTCTACCTCGGCGGGATGGGGAGCAAGGACAAGAACTTCTACAACGCGCTCGCCGCTCGGATGGGTTATGAGGCCGAGGCGGCGTTGGTGCAGGAGCACTACCTCGCCAAGCGCTACAGCGAGGCCGAGGCCGCGATCCCGCAGAGCTTCTTGGAACGCATCGCGCTACTCGGCACCCCGGACCGGATCGCGGATCGCCTCGCCGCATACGCGGCCGCGGGCGTCACCACGTTGAACGTCGCGCTCTACCACCAGGACGGGCGCACGAATGAGACCGGGCTGCGCACCGTGATGGACGCGCTGGAAAAATCCGGAGTCGGTGGTTGAGGCGTGGCCGAGTGGTTCCAATCGGTCTTCCTCGGGGTCCTGCAAGGCCTGACGGAGTTCCTGCCGATCTCCTCCAGCGCGCACCTGCGGATCTTTCCCGACCTGTTCGGCTGGAAGGACCCCGGAGCCTCGTTCACGGCGGTCGTGCAGATCGGCACCGAACTCGCCGTGCTGCTCTACTTCCGCCGCGACATCGCCCGCATCATCAAGTTCTGGACGCTCTCGCTCTACAAGCCGGAGCTGCGCGGGCACCTCGATGCCCGGATGGGCTGGTGGGTGATCGTCGGAACCATCCCGATCGCCGTCCTGGGAGTGCTGTTCAGAGATGACATCAAGACCGGAGCGCGCAACCTCTGGCTGGTCGGGACCATGCTGATCGTCATGGGCCTGGTGCTCGGACTGTCCGAGCGCATCAACTCCCGGATCGCGGCGGCGCCGGTCAAGGCGGATCGGCCCGGCTCGGGCCAGGGGCTGCGTCCGATGCAGCGCCTCGGCATGCGTGATGCTGTGCTGTGCGGGTTGGCGCAGGCGGCCGCGCTGATCCCCGGTGTCTCCCGCTCCGGTGCCACGATCTCGATGGGCCTGACGCTGGGTCAGCGCCGCGAGGCCGCGACCCGGTTCGCCTTCCTGCTCGCGATCCCCGCGGTCGTGGCCGCGGGGCTGTTCCAGATCTCCGATGTCCTGGACGGTGACACCCCGTACAACAACGGGCAGGTGATCCTGGCCACCGTCATCTCCTTCGTCGTCGGCTACGCCGCGATCGCCTGGCTGTTGCGCTATGTCAGCACCCACAGCTACACCCCGTTCGTGATCTACCGCGTCGTCCTCGGTGCGCTGGTGCTGATCCTCGTCGCGGCAGGCACCTTGGAGGCCACCAGCGACATCGAGGTTTCAGCTCCCGAGCGCAGGGTCAGCGCGCAATGACCACGGTCCTGCTCCTACGCCACGGCCGCTCCAGCGCCAACACCTCCGGCGTGCTGGCCGGGCGGACCGAGGGCATCGACCTCGACGACGTCGGCTGGGCCCAGGCGCAGGCGGTGGCCACTCGGCTGGGGGACTGTGGGCCGGCCGCGATCGTGACCAGCCCGCTGCAGCGCTGCCGGTCCACCGTCGCCCCGCTGGCCGCGCGCACCGGCGTGGCGCCGCAGCTCGACGAGCGACTCGTCGAGTGCGGTTACGGCGACTGGACCGGTCGCAAGCTCTCGGAGCTGGTCAAGGACAAGCTCTGGAAGGTCGTGCAGGCGCACCCGAGCGCCGTCACGTTCCCCGGCGAGGCGGGGGAATCGATGTCGGCGATGGCACTGCGCGGAGTCGCGGCGGTCCGCGAGTGGGATGCGCGCATCGCGGCCTCGCACGGCGACGGCGCGGTGTGGGTGGCGTGCTCGCACGGCGACGTGATCAAGGCGATCGTCGCCGACGCCCTCGGGGTGCACCTGGACCAGTTCCAGCGCATCATGATCGACCCCGGTTCGATCACCGCGATCCGCTTCACCGAATTGCGCCCGTTCGTCGTCCGCGTCAACGATGTCGGTGGGGACGTTGCGGCCTACCATCCGGCGAAGAAATCCAAGCGCGGACGAAAGAGCGCCCGCAGTTCCGATGCACCGGTCGGCGGCGGCGCCGGATCCGCTGCGCACACCGGCGGCGAATAAGGTCACCGGTATGTCCCGCCAGGTGTTCCGCTACGACCCGCCGGAGCGTTTCGTCGCCGGCACGGTCGGTGAGCCGGGTGCGCGGACGTTCTACCTGCAGGCCCGCGGGGGCGGCCGGGTCACCAGCGTCGCCCTGGAGAAGGCGCAGGTGGCACTGCTGGGTGAGCAGGTCGACCGACTCCTGGACGAGGTGCGCCGGGCCGAGGGAGAGAACACCCAAGTGCCCTCGGCGGACGCCGGCGCCGTCGCAGACACCGAGCCGCTGGACACCCCGCTCGACGAGGAGTTCCGGGTCGCCACCCTCGCCCTGGGCTGGGACCCGCGCACCGAACGAGTCGTGATCGTCGCCCAGGCGTCGGCCGAGGAGGTCGATGGCGAGATTCCGGGGCCAGACCTGGAGGACGAGGACGACACCGACCCCGAAGGACCGGATCTGCTGCGCGTGCGGCTGACCGCGCCGATGGCCCGCAGCTTCGCCAAGCGCGCGCTCGCGGTGGTCTCTGCGGGCCGGCCCTCCTGCCCCTTCTGCGGGCTGCCGCTGGATCCCGGGGGGCACATCTGCCCACGAGCCAACGGCTACCGGCGGTGAGCGAGCGCAGCGAGCTCACGAGATACCCGAACTGTGGCCCCGCGAGGACGAAGTCCGTGGCGGTGACACGGTGAGCGAGGCCTTCGACGAATCCGAGCACGTCGGCGGTCGCCCAGAGCTGACCGAGGCAGTCGTCACCGAGATCCTGCGCCGCGGGGAACTGACAATCGTCGGCCGGATGGTCGATGCCTCCAACGCCACCCTGTACTGCCAGGCCAGCCTCGACGGCGAGACGGTGACCTGCGTCCACAAACCGATCGCGGGGGAGCGACCCCTCTGGGATTTTCCTGACGGAACGTTGGCGGCCCGCGAGGTCGCCGCCTACGAGGTGTCTGCCGCCACGGGCTGGGGGATCGTCCCGGCCACGGTGCTGCGCGAGGGCCCCTGGGGACAGGGGATGTGCCAGCGCTGGATCGACGCCGATACCGACGTCGACGTCGCACGGATGGTGCGGACCAAGGACGAGCGGTTGCGCCCGATCGCGGTGCTGGACGCGGTGATCAACAACGCCGATCGCAAGGGCGGACACCTCCTCATCACCGCGGACGGGGGGATCCGGGGGATCGATCATGGGGTGAGCTTCGCCCTGGACTACAAGCTGCGCACGCTGTTGTGGGGCTGGGCGGGCCAGGATCTCCCCCCGGACGCGCTCGAGGTGCTGGCGCGCCTGGAGCGCGACTGGGAGCGCGGGCTGGGCCCGGTCCTGGCCGGACTGCTCACCCCCCGGGAGACGGGGGCGACGCGTCGCCGTATTCGCGCACTGCTGGCTAGCGGCCGCCATCCTGAGCCGCCGGACAACGGCTGGCCGGCGGTGCCCTGGCCGCCGTTCTGAGGACCCGAGGTCGTTAGGGTCGAGGTCATGCAGGCCTGGCCCGAACCCGATCTGCCGCGCCTGCCCGGGTCCGGTGCGATGGTGATGATCCGCGACACCTCGACCGCAGAACTGACACCCGCAGCCACGGGTGAGCGCTGCCGCCTCTACGTCTGCGGTATCACCCCTTACGACGCCACACACCTGGGGCACGCCAATACCTACGTCACCTTCGACCTGCTCGGCCGGGCACTTCGCGACGCGGGGGTGGCGGTGCAGTACGTGCAGAACGTCACCGACGTCGACGATCCGTTGCTGGAGCGCGCCACCGCTACCGGCATCCACTGGCGCGACCTGGCGCTGCGCGAGACCGAACTGTTCCGCGCGGACATGACGGCGCTGCGGGTCATCCCGCCCGCGCACTTCATCGGCGCAGTGGAATCAATTCCGCTGGTCACGGCCTTCGTGGAGGACCTGCGCACCCGCGCGGCCGCCTACGAAGTGGACACCGACTGGTACTTCCCGGTTGCCGCCGATCCGGCATTCGGGATCGTGTCCGGACTGGACCGGGCCGCGATGCTGACGCTGTTCGCCCAGCGCGGCGGGGACCCCGATCGAGCTGGCAAGCGCGACCCGCTCGATGCGCTGCTCTGGCGCGGACAGCGCCCGGGCGAGCCGGTGTGGGACAGCTCGCTGGGCGCCGGACGTCCCGGGTGGCATGTGGAGTGCACGGCGATCGCGTTGGAACATCTCGGCGAGCAGATCGACGTCATGGGCGGCGGCAGTGATCTCGCCTTCCCGCACCCCGAGATGGGCGCCTCCCACGCGCACGTCCGGACCGGTCAGCGGCCGTTCGCGCGCATGTTCATGCACTCCGGGATGGTCGGTTACCAGGGCGAGAAGATGTCCAAATCCAAGGGCAACCTGGTCTTCGTCTCCCGGCTGCGCGCCGCCGGCGTCGAACCGGCGGTGATCCGCCTGGCCCTGCTGGCCCATCACTACGCCAGCGACTGGGAGTGGACCGACGCCGACCTCGCGGGGGCCGCCTCCCGGCTGGGCGCCTGGCGCGCGGCGGTCTCCCGGCCCGACGGGCCGCATGCCACCGACACCCTGGCCGCGATCCGTGGCGCCCTCGCCGAGGATCTGAATGCCCCGCGCGCGATCGTGGCCGTCGATGCGTGGGTGAACCGGCAGGCGGTGACCGGCGGCAACGATACCGGCGCGCCCGGCGTCATCTCCCGGGCCGTGGACGCGCTGCTCGGCGTCGCTCTGTAACACCGGCCGGTGGCTCGGCGCCCCCGCATGACCACTCGGTGTAGGGGATGAGATGGCCTCCGTGGCGCTTTTACCCGATTCCGGGATCAGCCGAAGGGACGGTTTTCCCTCAAGGTGGAGTCCGGACGAGCCGAGGATTCGTCAATGGTGTCAACAGCGGGGGCTTTTCGGACCGCCGGACATCGCCGGCCCGCCACCGTGGAGGAACCCATGAGGACCCGATACCCGCGCCGGCGTCTGGCCGCCGCCGCTGTCTCGGTCGCGCTGGGCACCGCCGCGCTCTCCCTCGCCGGCGCCTCCGGAGCCGCTGCCGCGCCGGAGGACCGCAGCGGTCTGCTCGGCTCGGCCCTGGCCACGCTCGATGACACCCTCGGCGACACGGTGAACGTGCTGCCGCCGGTGCTCGGTGACCTGTTCGGTGACCTCAGCGGCGGCGCCGCGCCGCGTTCCGGTGACGAGGGCGGGTCCAAGCCCAGGGCCAAAGGTCTGCTCGGTGACACCACCGCCGCGCTGAAGGACACCACCGCGGAGCTTCCCTTGCTCGGTCCGGCCCTGTCGGGAACCGTCGACGAGCTCGGCGAGAGCGTTCCCGTGCTGGATCCTGCCCCAGTCACCACCGAGGCGAAGCCGCCCGCGACCAAGGGCGCCGTGCGCCCCGAACGCCCGGTTCAGGGGGCCGAGACGGTGCGCGGACCGGGGGTCACCTGGACCATGCCGATGATGACCGACCCCGCCGCCGTCGCACCGGTCGCGGGGGAGAACGACGCACCTGGCGGGGACAATTCGGGTTCGTTCGTGCCAATCCTCGACAAGGTGCTCAGCGTCCTTCCCTCAACGGCGGTAGGCGCTGCCCAGCTGGGTGTGGGTGCGGCTACCGTGGCACTGATCGTGCTGGGGGGCATCGCGATCACGGGAGCGGCGGGAGCCGCGAGTGTGGTCGGTCGGCGTGATCTCGCGGGCACCACCGCGGGTGCAGGAACTCTGGGGGGAATGCTGCGATGAACGAATCCACGATGGACACCTCCGGGATGTCGCCTTCGGAGCCGGGCAACGCCCGGCCGCGCCCGCGCATGCGCAGGCACGCTGCGCAGGCACCGGCCGAGCTCTACGAGCAGTACATGGCCGACGTCGATACTGCGCCGCCTGCCGCTGCGTCCCTTCCCGCTGGACCCCTCGTCGTTGCCGAGGTCCCGGCGGCGCAGCCCGACGCGGGTGATGAGGTGTCAGAGGAGCTGGAAACCGAGTACGAGCACGAGACGGTCGAGGATGTCGTGGCTGCCATGAACGCCCAGGACGACGACGATCTGGATTACGAACCCGGCGAGTTCGAGTCCGCCTACGCGGCCGCGGTGGTCATCGCCCCGGCGCAGCAGGGCGCGCTCGACGCCGAGAGTGAGGCGAACGAGCGCGCGGGCGCTGAACCGATCGCCGCCGCGGTGGCGCTTCCGGTCCAGGGGAGGGCTGCTGACGCGGCCGACGCCGCGCCCGATGGGTGGATCGACGCAGAGGCAGACGCGCCGCGATCGCGTCGCGGGGTGTGGACCAAGGTGCAGTTTGGACTCGCGGCGCTGTCCGCGACCCCGCTGCTGTTCATCGGCGGGCTGGGAGGCTGGCCGTGGCAGGAGGAGAAGGTTGCGGTCGCCGGGGAGTCCCCCTTGCCCGCCAACTACCCCGTCTCGGTGGAGCTGACTCGCCTCGGGATCAACGCACCGACCGACGCACTCGGTGTCGACCCGCTGACCAAGGTGCTACAGCCGCCGGCAATCGGACGCGCCGGCTGGTACGAGGCGGGTCCCGAGCCTGGCGAACTGGGCCGGGCGGTCATGCTCGGTCGGCGCAGCCCGGACGGTGTCGACGTATTCGCCAAGCTCGATCAGGTCCGCAGCGGGGATCGCATCATCGTGCGCACCGTCGATGGCAGCGAGCTGACCTTCCTGGTCACCGAGGTGCGGACCTTCGATGCCGACGAGGTTCCGATCGCGAGGATCTACGGTGGGTCGCAGCGCAGCGCGCAACTGCGCCTGATCAGCTCCGCGGGGGAGTTCGTGGCAGGCAAGGGTGGCTACCAGCGCAACGTCGTCGTCTTCGCCAACTTCAAGAATTGATGCTCCGTCAGAAATAAGGGAGCTTCACCCCGGGCGGTTCTCATTGCCGGGAGCTTCACCCCGGCGGCGCAGGTACCGCTCGAATTCCTTGGCGATCGCCTCGCCGGAGGCCTCGGGTAGCTCGGTGGTGTCCTTGGCCTCCTCGAGGGAACGGACGTAGTCCGCGACGTCGGAATCCTCCGCGGCCAGCTCGTCCACGCCCTCCTGCCAGGTTCGGGCCTCCTCGGCCAGATCGCCGAACGGGATCGCCAGGTCCAGGGTGTCCTCGACGCGGCGCAGCAGGGCCAGCGTCGCCTTCGGGCACGGCGGCTGCGCGACGTAGTAGGGCACGGCCGCCCAGAACGAGGCGGCCGGCAGCCCGGCCTGCGTGCAGGCGTCCTGGAAAACTCCGACGATGCCGGTGGGCCCGCTGTAGGTCGAGGGCTCCAGGTCCAGGCGCTCGCGCAGGACCGGATCGGTGGAGGTGCCCTTCACCGGCACCGGCCGGGTATGCGGGGCATCGCCGAGCAGGGCGGCCAGCGTGATCACGGTCCGCACGCCGAGGGATTGCGCGGCCACGATGAGCTCGCTGCAGAAACCCCGCCAGCGCATGTTGGGTTCGACCCCGCGCATCAGAATCACATCACGCACGCCATACCCGTCGGAGGCGGTCAGGCGCGCGTGCAGGAAGCGGGTCGTGGGCCAGGTCACTCGGCTGCGCCCGGCCAGGGCCTCGGAGTCGATCGTGATGGTGGGCCGATTGACCTGGAAGTCGTAGAAGTCCTCGGGGTCGAGTTCGCCGATTGGGCGGGCCTTCCATGCCTGCGCCAGGTGTGCGAGGGCTCCGGAGGCAGCCTCCGCGGCGTCGTTCCATCCTTCGAAAGAGGCCAGCAGGATGGGGTCGACAAGATCGTCGACGTCATCGAAGGAGATCACGCGCCCGTCCTTCCCCACCTCGACGTTGCTCAGCTCACCCGGATGCCCCGCGCAGCGAACCTACCCGAGCCACCGGCGCCGGTACCCTGGGCTGGCTATGAGCCCCTCATCCGACGGCCCCCGCCTCTCGCCCGGCCCCCGCCCAGACGATCTTCGTCGCGCCCTGTCCGAGCGGGTGGTGGTCGCCGACGGCGCCATGGGCACGATGCTGCAGGCCCACGATCTGGACCTGGCGGACTTTCAGGGCTATGAGGGCTGCAACGAGATCCTCAACGTCACCCGGCCCGAGGTGGTGCGGGCCGTTCACGACGAGTACTTCGCCGTCGGGGTCGACGCGGTCGAGACGAACACCTTCGGTGCCAACTTCGCCAACCTCGCCGAGTACGACATCCCCGGCCGGATCTACGAACTTTCCGAAACCGGCGCCCGCGTCGCGCGCGAATCCGCCGACCACTGGAGCGCGCAGACCGGTCAGCAGCGCTGGGTGCTGGGCTCGATGGGGCCCGGGACCAAGCTGCCGACGCTGGGGCATGCGCCCTACACCCAGTTGCGCGACGCGTACCAGACCCAGACCGAGGGCATGATCGCCGGCGGCATTGATGCCGTCCTGGTCGAGACCAGCCAGGACCTGCTGCAGACCAAGGCATCGATCCTCGGTGCCCGCCGGGGGATCGCCGCGCTCGGCGTGGACCTGCCGGTCTTCGCCCAGGTCACCGTGGAGACCACCGGCACGATGCTGCTCGGTTCGGAGATCGGCGCCGCCCTCACCGCGCTGGAGCCGCTCGGCATCGAGTTGATCGGCCTGAACTGCGCGACGGGGCCGGCCGAGATGAGCGAGCACTTGCGCTACCTCGCCAAGCATGCGGGCATCGGGATCTCGGTGATGCCCAACGCCGGGCTGCCGGTGCTCGGCCCGAACGGCGCGCACTACCCGCTCGCGCCAGACGAGCTCGCCGAGGCGCAGGCGACCTTCATCCGCGACTACGGGCTCTCCCTCGTCGGGGGGTGCTGCGGCACCACCCCGGAGCACCTGCGTGCGCTGGTGGAGCGAGTGCGCAGCGTCGAGAAGGGCCGGCGCCGCCCGCGCACCGAACCGGGCGTCGCCTCGCTCTACGCTCATGTCCCGTTCCGCCAGGACGCGTCCTACCTGGCCATTGGTGAGCGCACGAACGCCAACGGTTCCAAGGCGTTCCGCGAGGCGATGCTGGCGGCTCGCTGGGACGACGCCATGGACATCGCGCGCGCGCAGACCCGCGACGGCGCGCACCTGCTCGACCTGTGCGTGGACTACGTGGGTCGCGACGGTGTTGCCGACATGAGAGAACTTGCCGGTCGGTTCGCCACCGCGTCGACGCTGCCGATCATGCTCGACTCCACCGAACCGGCTGTGCTCGAAGCGGGACTGAACTGTCTCGGTGGCCGGGTGATCATCAACTCGGTCAACTTCGAGGACGGCGACGGCCCGCACTCCCGCTTCGCCAAGATCATGCCGCTGGTGCGCGAGCACGGCGCCGCGGTGGTGGTCATGTGCATCGACGAGGCGGGCCAGGCGCGTACCGCCGAGCGCAAGGTCGAGATCGCGGCGCGCACCATCGATGACCTGGTCGAAAAATGGGGCATGCGGGTCTGCGACATTTTCGTTGACTGTCTCGCGTTCACCATCGGCGCCGGTCTGGAGGAATCGCGGCGAGACGGGCTGGAGACCCTCGAGGGCATCCGGGCGCTCAAGGAGCGCTACCCCGAGGTACAGACCACGTTGGGGCTGTCCAACATCTCCTTTGGGCTCAATCCCGCAGCGCGCATCGTGCTGAACTCGGTGTATCTGAATGAGGCTCAGAAAGCCGGTCTTGATTCGGCGATCGTGCACGCGAGCAAGATCCTTCCGATGGCCCGTCTGGACGAGACCCAGCGCACCGTGGCCCTCGACCTGATCTACGACCGCCGCCGGCCGGCGACCGACGACGCGCCGGCCTATGACCCGTTGCAGCGTTACCTCGAGCTCTTCGAGGGGGTCGACGCCGCGGGGATGGCGGAAGCGAAGGCCGAGGAGTTGCTCGCGCTGCCGCTGTTCGCCCGCCTGGAACAGCGGGTGATCGACGGGGCCCGCAAGGGTTTGGAGGGCGATCTCGATCTGGCGCTGCTCGAACGCCCGGCCCTGGACATCATCAACGAGACGCTGCTGGCCGGTATGAAGACCGTCGGTGAACTCTTCGGCTCGGGCCAGATGCAGCTGCCGTTCGTGCTGCAGTCTGCCGAGGTGATGAAGACCGCGGTCGCCTACCTCGAGCCGCACATGGAGAAGGTCGAGGGCTCCGAGTCGGGCAAGGGCGCGATCGTGCTGGCGACCGTCAAGGGCGATGTGCACGACATTGGCAAGAACCTCGTCGACATCATCTTGAGCAACAACGGCTACAAGGTCGTCAACATCGGCATCAAGCAACCCATCGCGGCGATCGTCGAGGCCGCGCAGGAGCACAACGTCGACGTGGTCGGCATGTCCGGCCTGCTGGTCAAGTCGACGGTGATCATGAAGGAGAACCTGGAGGAGCTCGGCAGCCGCAAGTTGGCGGAGAAGTGGCCGATCCTGCTCGGGGGCGCGGCGCTGACCCGTGCCTTCGTGGAGGAGGATCTTGCCGAGCGCTTCGACGGCCAGGTGCGTTACGCCCGCGACGCGTTCGAGGGCCTGCGCCTGATGGATGCGTTCATGGCCGTCAAGCGCGGGGTGCCGGGTGCGGAGCTCCCGCCGCTGCGCAAGCGCCGGGTGGTGACCGGCGGCGCCAAGCTCATCGAGACCCCGCTGGATCAGATGCCGGCCCGCTCGGACGTGGCCGAGGACAACAAGGTCCCGGTGGCGCCGTTCTGGGGTACCCGGATCGTGCGCGGGATCTCCCTGGCCGACTACACCCCGTGGATCGACGAGCGGGCGCTGTTCCTCGGCCAATGGGGTCTCAAGCCCACCCGCGGCGGAGACGGGCCGGGGTATGAGGAGCTGGTCGAGACCGAGGGGCGTCCGCGGTTGCGGATGTGGCTGGAGCGGATCCTGAGCGAGCAGCTCCTTGAGGCGGCCGTCGTTTACGGCTACTTCCCGTGCTACTCCGAAGGCGACGACCTGGTCGTCCTGCACCATGAGGGTCCGTCAGAAGGTCAGGAGCGGCTGCGGTTCACCTTCCCGCGCCAGCGCCGCGACCGCCACCTGTGCCTGTCGGACTTCTTCCGTGCCAAGTCCTCCGGCGAGATCGACGTGCTGGCGTTCCACCTTGTCACGATGGGCTCGCGGGTCTCAGAGGTGGCGGCGGAGATCTTCGCGCGCAACGAATACCGGGACTACGTCGAGCTGCACGGGCTCTCCGTCCAGCTCACCGAGGCGCTCGCGGAGATGTGGCACGCGCGCATCCGCGACGAGCTCGGCTTCGCCGACGATGACGCGCCCGAGCTGGGCGAGGTCCTGCGCCAGGGCTACCGCGGCTCGCGCTACTCCTTCGGCTACCCCGCCTGCCCGGAGCTGGAGGACCGCATCAAGCTGGTCGAGCTACTGGCGCCCGAGCGAATCGGCGTCGAGCTCTCCGAGGAGCTCCAGTTGCACCCGGAGCAGTCCACCGACGCCCTGGTCGTGCACCACCCCGAGGCGAAGTACTTCAACGCGTAGCGGCTGACCCAGCGGTCCGCAACGTTCTGCGGGCCTGGACCGGCGATGCCCTATGTCATACCCTACGTGTATGCGGAAGACGAGCGTGTATCTCGACGAGGCCGAGTCGGCCAGGCTCGCGGGGTTGGCCGAGGCGGCCGGGACCTCCCAGGCCGAGATCATCCGCCAGGCGATCCGGGCTTATGAACCTGCCCCACCGGATCCGGCGAAGCGGGTATTCCTTCTCAGTGGAGCGGGCCGACCGGGAGACGGCACGTCCATCGCCGACCTCGACATGGACGAGCTGATGCGCGGTTTCGGCGAGTGACCCTGATCCTCGATGCCGGGCCGCTGATTGCACTTGCTGATCTTCGCGATTCCCGCTGGCGCTCAGTCCAGGATCAGCTGGATCGTGAGCAGGGGGATCTCGTGCTCTCCGCAGTGGTATCTGCCGAGGTCGATTACCTGCTCGGGGTGCGCCACGGGCGCTCGGCCCGGTTGTCCTTCCTCGCAGACCTTGCCGCGGGCACGTTCACCATCGAGTCGATGACGCGGAGCGAGCATGCGCTCGCCCTGGACCTTGAGCGTCGTTATGCCGACCTCGATCTCGGCCTGGCCGATGCCTCCACGATCGTGCTCGCCGCCCGGTTCGACACCCGGCGCATTCTCACCTTCGATCACCGCCATTTCCGTTCCGTTTCCCCCCTCCAGGGCGGAAGTTTCGAGGTGCTGCCCGCGTAGGTTGTGTGGATGAGTCAGCTGGCCGGGTTCAGCGACGAGGTCTCGTTCGTCTGGGGCGTGGCGGACCTGCTGCGCGGGGACTCTCGCCGCCCCAGAGCGCCGACCCCTTCACCGGGGTGGCCGCCCGCCCGGCCAGTCCCACTGGGGCAACGCCGAGGACCCGCTCGCCTCCGGTCTACCTATGAGGATACTCTTGGGTATGACCACCACCACGATCAAGGTCGAGGCCGTAGTACGGGATCGCATCGCCGCGGTCGCAAGGGCCCGCGGCATCTCCATGGGCGCGCTGCTGGATGTCGAGTCGCGCAGGCTGGCCGAGGCCGAGCGTTGGTCGCAGATCCAGGATGACTGCGAGCGGCTGCGTCGCGATGACCCGGCGGGCTGGGCGGACTACCTCCAGGAGCTCAGCGATGTCGCGATCGGCGAGGGCGACCCTGCGGCCGCGCAGGAATGGCCGGAGTACAACGCGTGACGATCGCACGCGGCGAGATCTGGACTGTGGGGCTGGATCCCACTGTGGCCAACGAGCAAGGTGGCGTCCGCCCGTGCGTGGTGGTGTCCGCAGCGCGTTTCAGCCGACTGCCGATCGCCCAAGCGATTGTGGTACCGCTGACCAGTCGGGATCGGGGGCTCGCGCACCACATCTCCGTCCTCGACGACGGTGGACTGACCCGGCCGAGCTGGGCGATGTGCGAGGCGGTGCGGGCCGTGTCGGTGCAGCGCTTCGGCACTCTGATCGGACGCGCCGAGCCCACGACCATCCGCGCGCTGAGCGAACAGATTGCGCTGTGGTTCTCCGAGGACGACCTCACGCCCTGAAAGGATCCGAACCTGAGTAGGAGTCAGGTCGGCAGGAACCCGAAGCGGCGCAGGGTGTCCTCCTCGAACTCTCGGGTGTTGCCCTCCTAGCAGTCCACCGACGCTCTGCGTCCGCCGTGGTGAGGGCCTGCAGTGGTGCAGTGAGCTACTATTTTGATATGGCTATGACACTGCGACTGCCCGCCGATCTGGACGCCGAGCTGCGCATCGCTGCGGCCGAGGATCATCGCAGCCTGCATCAGGCCGTGGTGCACGCCGTCGAGTTCTACCTGGCGCAGCGTGAGACGGCGGAGATCAAGGCTGATCCCGACACGTTGCGTGCCCTGGCCCAGGCCCGCGATGCGGTGCGTGCAGGCGATGTGGTGTTCGGTGCCGACGGCGCCCGCGCGCTGCTGGCGCGTCCGCGCGTTTCGTGAGTGATCCCTACGACCTGGGGACCGCACCACCAGCACGCAGGGCGATCAGCGATCGCCTGCCACCGGAGATCGCCGCAGCCGCCGTCGAATTCATCACCGGCGCGTTGCTGATCAACCCCGCGCGGGTAGGTAAGGCGCTGGGGGAGGAACTGCGGGGGGTGTACAGCGCGCGGCTGGGCCGGGAGTGGCGGGTGCTCTACGAGGTCGACACAGAACGCCGCGTGGTGATCGTGCTCGACATCCGCCATCACGGCACCGCCTATCGCTCCCGCTGAGCGCCACCCGCCGCCCCAAATCGCCGACCCTTCACCGGGGTGGCCGCCCGGATCCTGCGCTCTCGCGCCGAGGCGCGACTCAGAAGACGTGGTGGCGCGTCAGGTCGGCAGGAGCCCGAAGCGGCGCAGGGTGTTGTCCTCGAACTTTCGCGTGTCCCAGTCAGGACGATCGGCGCAATCGGGCAGACAAACGATCGCCGCGTAGCGGAAGGTCTCCCGCTTGGTCTTGCCATCCAGATCGTAGGTGACGCGAATACCGTTGACCGCGCCGATGTCACCGGAGGCCAGCCGAAACCCCGCGGCCACGAAGACTGGCGCCGGATTTCCGTTCCTGTCCGAAAGTTCGAGATAGGCCGTCTCGGACGCCGGGACTAACTCGCCGAGTGGATGCCGATTCGGCATCAAGGGCGATGGGAACCCGCGTCCGGCGGTGAGCGCGTGGGTCCGAAAATCGCGTGGCCAGACAACGAACGAGCCGAGATACTCGATGTTGGGCGACGTCAACGGCTCCACGCTCAGGACCGTGATGTCTTTGCCGGGGTGACGCAGGTACAGGCTTGAGACGGTGAATCGGCGATCGGTCATCGATACGCCCAGGTAACTCTCTTCGGGTTCCGCCGGTTCCAGGGGCTCCACGCCACCGCTCTGTGAGATCACTCCTACTGCCGCGAGCACCGCCACCGCAGCGCTCGCGCTGAGTGCGAAACGACTGCGAATTGTCGCGGTCCCTGCACGAGCGAGGTTGCGCAACGCAGCAATCAACGCAGTCTCGCTTCGAATGCCTGCAGTCGCTGGCCCACGTCGCCAGGGTCGCCGGTGTGACCGCACCACCAGCCATCCTCAGGGTGGTCGAAAGTAAACTTGATCTCGACTTCCTTGCTATAACCGCTCTGCGCGTTGCCCAGGAGCAGCGAGCCTGCGAGCGGAGCCAGCGCGAAGGCTGATTCGTAGGTGGCTGCTCGCACGGTCTGGGTCCGCATGCTGCGGAAGTCTGCCTGGACGGTGTTGTCATCCCCAGGAGTGCAATCCCAGACCGGGTACCGCGACGGTGTGTCCTTACCGCCGCGGGTTCCGCGGACCGGGTTGGTCATGTAGTGCACGCGGTAGTCGTCGAAGGAGTCGCCTCGGCAAACCCGGCGTGCGGTCTGGTGCAGGTATTGCATCCGGTATTCCATCGCCAGGGTCCGCCCGCGGGGGGCATCGGCGCGTTCGTACTCGGCGGTGAAGCTCGAGGAGCGGGTACGGGCGCCGCTGACCCTGAAGGTCCCGCCGCCGGCGCTGAACCCGGTACTCAGGGTGGTTTCCGCGCCTTCGCTGTAGGTCACAGCCATGCGGGCGCCGTTGCGGACCACGCCGGTGGCGACCGTCGTCATCGCACGCTTGGGTTTACCGATCACCCGGTACGTCAGGCATCCGGACCCGGCGGGGCGTTCCCACTTGGAGTACGCCGGTTCGCCCTCAGCTGTGGGCGGCGGCCAAGACACCACTGGTACCTTCACTGCTGGCAGGTCGGCAGATGCTTGCTCGCTCCTCACGAAATCACCCTGCGTCGGGTCGAGCAGGATGTCCACCAGCCCAGGCCGGCCGGAGCGCGCCGACAGCGCCGGGGTCACGGCCTCAGCGACGAGCGCCGGCCCCCAGGAACCCCTCAGGAAATCCGGGCGCACCTGCCAGAGCTGAACATGATGACGGCCGTTATGAAAGAGATTGATCTCGATGTCCAGCCCGTCTGGGCCGCTCAACTTACCGATCGCCGGGCTCAGCAGCGCCCGCAGTTCGTAGGAGCCGTCGCGGGCCGTGGTGGTACGGGCCAATGGGACGACGTCGAACGTGCTCCTGGGTGAAGGCGTCCGAGCGTCTGTGGGGACGGCCAGGCCGCGATCAGCACCGAGGCGCCGATCACCGGCGCGCCGCCGAGGTCGTGCAGCCGACCCGAGAGCAGCACCGGCGCGCGCAGGTCCAGGCTGTGTGGCAGTGCCGCGAATGACGGGAACCGCACCAGTGCTGCGCCGTGCAGCGGACCTGAAATGCCGGCCTCCTGCTCACCACCGGCTGCGACCGGCCCGCTTAAACCCGTCAGGAGGGAGGCCGACAACACCCCGGCCGCCAATCCACGTCCAAGAATCGCCTTGCCCATCGCCTTGCCCCGCATCGCAGCCCCCTGCTCCACCCGTGCCCCGGCCCCCTGCCGGTACGCGCGGACGCTATCGCCGGGGAGTCCCAGCTGTCCGGGAATCCCCGAAATCTGTAGATCATGTCCAAGCGGAACGGATCGGCCGAGGCGCTCGCGCGGCGCTCTGGTCAAAGTGGGCTGATCGGCCCAAGATGGGCGCATCTCGTGATCCGAATGTGATTTGAGCGCACCGCCCAGGAGGCCGGCATGGACACCGTCGTCGTAACCCGCGCGTTCGAAGGCGACGTCGGGGCCCTCGTTGCCTTCTGCCGCACCCTCGACTCCCGTAAGTACTTCCCCGGCGCGAATCTGGAGGGCGGGACGCCGGGAAAGCTGCATTTCAACGTGGGGATGCGGCTCAAGGCCGCCACGATGACGGACCTGTTCATCAACGAGACCCTCGGTGATGTCGAGACCCTCGACGATGGCGTGATCCAGTTCGACACCTCATCGTGGGCCAACTGGCCCGATGGGCAGTCGGGGGCGGCGAGTGAGTACATGTTCACCCCGGGATCCGGCGCCACCCCGCACACGCTGCGGCTGACCTACAACTACACCGCGCCCGGAAAGACGCTCGTCAAGGTCAAGGCACTGCCGGCCTTCCACGACGCGATGGAGAAGGTCATCGTCCGATTCGTCGAGGGGATGATCGTGGGGTCCGGTGCCACGCTCGCCGCGGCCCCGCCCGCCGCCGCGCCCGCCGCCGCCCCAAGCACGGTGCGTTCGGCGGATTCGGCCTCGGTGATCCCCGGTTCCCGCGTGACCGCCGAATCCACCTCAGCCCAGGGCGGGATGCACACCGTGGTGGTGAGCCGGGCCTTTGATACCGACCTGCAGGAGATGGTCCGCTACACCCGCAGCCTGGATTCGCGCGCGAACTGGCCCGGTGTCGTCCTGGAATACGAAAAGAGGGACGAGGCCCTCTTCTACGGCATCGGCATGCGGCTGATCGCCGCGACCATGACGGACATCACCGTGGAGGAACGCCTTGGCGATGTCGAGGAGCTCGAGACCGGCGAGACCCGCTACTCCACCGCGTGGCGCATGCTGTGGCCCGAAGGGCACATCGACGCGATAGCCGAGTACCTCTTTGTTCCGGGGAGCCCGCAATCCCCGCAGTCGGTACGCCTGACCTACAGCTACCCGGCGCCGAGCACAAAGCTGGTCAAGACCAAGGAACTGGGCGCGTTCAAGACCGCCATGGAGAAGGTGATCGGACGCTACCTGAAGAACCTGAGTACCTCAGTCGTCCGCTCCTGATCCGCCCTGCTCGCCCCTGGCTGGGGCCTTGACCGGTGACGTCCCACTGATCACGATCATCGGATGGGACCTCCAACCCCGCGCGGGGCCACCACCACGATCATGACCAGGGCTATCGCCGGGGGCTCGGCCGCGGCGCTGCTGGTGGGCGCGCTGCTCGCCCTGCCGCCGAGCGCTTCGGCGCGGGCGGCTTCGGCGCAGGCCGGCCAGATCTTCACCGTGCTGGGACCCGTCGGCCATCCCATCGCGCAGACCGAGGCCGCGATCCGGGCAGCCGGCGGCATCGTCGAGGCCGCCAACGCCGCAATCAACGTGCTCACCGCACGGGCGAGCTCCGAAGGCTTCACCGAACGCCTGGCCGGGTACGCCGCGGTCCAGGCGGTCGCCCCGCGTTCGGTGATCGGCCGGGCGCCTCAGCTGCTGCCCGGGTTGGCGACGGGGCCGAGTACTCGCCTCGGGGTGGCCTCGGCGAGCCCCGCCGAGGGCCGCAGCCCGGGCACGGGCCCCCTGCCGGTAGGGCCGAGCTTCGACCCTCTCGACCCCAGGCTCTGGGGGCTCAAGCTCGCGGGCGCGGACACCGCGCGGGCGAGCGAGCCCGGGGATCGCCGCGTGCTGGTCGGCGTCATCGACACCGGAGTCGACGGCACCCATCCCGACATCGCCCCGAACTTCGAGGCCAAGCTCTCCCGCAACTTCACCACCGACGTCCCGGTCGACGCCGTGGGCGCGGAGTTGGACGGGCCCTGCGAGTTCGCCTCCTGCAAGGACCCGGCCGACGTTGACGCGAACGGGCACGGCACCCACGTCGCCGGCAGCATCGCCGCGGCCGCCAATGGGCTCGGGGTCTCCGGAATCGCACCCGGGGTGCGCCTGGTGAACCTGCGCGCCGGACAGGACTCCGGACTGTTCTTCCTGCAATCGACCGTCGATGCCATCACCTACGCAGGGGACAACGGCATCGACGTCATCAACATGAGCTTCTACGTCGACCCGTTCCTGGCCAACTGCCCCAACAACCTGGCCGATTCCCCCGCACGCCAGAACGAGCAGCAGGTCAACATCGCCGCCATCGACCGCGCGATGACCTACGCGCACAGCAAGGGGGTCACCCAACTCGTCGCCTTCGGCAACTCCGCGCGAGACCCGGAGCAGCCGTTCCTGGACACCTCCAGCCCCAACTTCCCCCAGGGCGCGGCCTACCCGCGCCTGGTCGACGGCTCCTGCAAGGACCTCCCGCGCCAGGGCCCGCACGCGATCACCGTGGGCTCCTACGGACCCTCAGGTGCGAAGGCGGACTACTCCAACTACGGTCCGGCCATGTCGGTGTCCGCGCCGGGCGGTTACCTCGGCGACTACGCCGGGACCGAGCAGTCCGGCCGGTTCGAGAACACGGTGCTCTCCGCCTACCCCCGCGCCCTGGCGCTGGCCCGCGGGCACATCACCGACTCCGGTGCGCTCACCGACTCCGGTCGCGATCGCGGGGTGCTGCGCGACTGCCGCGCCGTGGCCTGCGGCTATTACCAGTACCTGCAGGGCACCTCCATGGCCACCCCGCACGCCGCCGGGGTGGCCGCGCTGATCGTGAGCGCCTACGGGACCAAGGCGCCCGGCGGTGGCCTGACGATGGCGCCGGAGCAGGTGCGGGCCGTGCTGGAGGGAACGGCGCGCGATCAACCGTGCCCGGACAACCTCACCGCGCTGGCGCTCTACAACGCCACCTGCCTGGGTGACGCGCAGTTCAACACCTTCTACGGGCACGGTTCGGTCGACGCGTTCGCCGCGCTCACCCAGGGCCGGGCGTTCCTCGATCACTGACAAGGAGCCGCGCCTTACCATCACCAGATGGCCACCGCGAGCTCTGCGCCGCCGCGTCGCAGCGGTGACGGGCTGCTGATCGGGCGTATTGCCGGGGTGCCGATCTTCGTGACCCCGTCCTGGGGCATCGTCGCGATCATCATCACGGTGCTCTTCGCCCCCAGCGTCGGCTTTCACATCCCCGAGATCTCCTCCGGTCGCTACGCCGTCTCGGCCACCTACGCCGTCCTGCTCTACGCCTCGGTCCTGATCCACGAACTCGGCCACGCGCTGTTGGCCAAGCACTACGGCGTGCCGGTCCGCAAGATTACGCTGCAACTGCTCGGCGGGGTCACCGAGATGGAACGCGAGACCAACTCACCGCGTCGGGAGTTCGCCATCGCGGCCGCCGGCCCGGCGCTGTCGCTGGCCCTGGGCGTCGCGGCGTGGCTGAGTATCCGGGCGATGGGGGCCGACCCGGGCGGGTGGAGCGGCGCCGGCGCGGCCGCGGACCCGAGCGACTCGGTGAGCAGGCGCATCGTGCTCGAACTCCTCGACGCGCTGATGTACGCGAACATCGCTGTCGGGGTGTTCAATCTCCTGCCCGGGCTACCGCTCGATGGCGGGGTGATGCTGCGCAGCGCGCTGTGGGGCGTCACCGGACGCCCGCACACGGCTGCGATCGCCGCCGCCTGGATCGGTCGAGGTCTGGCGTTAGTCGTGTGCGCCGTCCCGCCCGCCCTCGATGCCAGGGGCGACGGGGAGATCTCGGCGCTGTCCCTCCTCTGGGGCGCGCTGCTCGGCGGCTTCATCTATCTCGGGGCGAGCGCGAGTCTGCGTAGTGCTCAGCTTCGCCGACGGCTTCCGACGCTCTCGGCCCGCACCCTGGCCCGGGCCGCGATCGCGGTCCCTGCCGACCTTCCGCTCTCTGAGGCCATGATCCGATCGGCACGCCCGAGTGGGCCCGCGGCCGCGCTGGTGGTCGTCGACACCGCGGGGCGACCCGTCGGCCTGGTGAACGCGGCGGCCGCGACGGCGACCCCGGACCAGCGCCGGCCCTGGGTGAGTGTGTCCACGCTGTCACGGCGGCTGACCCCCGCGCTGCACGTCGATGTCGAGTTGACCGGGGAGGCGCTCCTGGCCCGCCTGAGCGCACACCCCTCGACGGAGTACCTGGTGCTCGAGGCCGACGGTGCGATCCACGGTGTGCTGAGCTCCGTCGATGTCGAGGCCGCGCTCGGCGTCTGAGACCTGCCGCTAAGGTTGCCCCCCGTGCCCGGTGCCAGCCCGTCAGATGACCACCAGCGCCCGCCCGCGGCGCCGCGGGCGCGTGGGGTGTTCCACGCTGGTGACCTGGTCCAACTCACCGACCCCAAGGGTCGCCATTCCACGATCACCCTGGTGGCGGGCAAGACCTACCACTCGCACAAAGGCCACTTCGCGCACGACGAGCTGATCGGTGCACCGGAGGGCAGCGTCGTGCACACCAACGGCGGTCAGGACTTCCTCGCGCTGCGCCCGCTGCTGTCGGACTTCGTGCTCTCGATGCCGCGCGGGGCCACCGTGGTCTACCCCAAGGACTCCGCCCAGATCGTCGGCCTCGCCGACATCTACCCCGGTGCCCGGGTACTGGAGGCCGGGGCGGGGTCCGGGGCCCTGAGTTGCTCGCTGCTGCGCGCGGTGGGGGAGCACGGCTCCCTCACCTCCTACGAGCGGCGAGCAGAGTTCGCGGCGATCGCCGCGGCGAACGTGGAGCGCTTCTTCGGCGGCCCGCACCCGGCGTGGCGCCTCGTCGTGGGGGACCTGGTCCACTCGCTCAGTGCTGCGCCGGGGAGCGCCGCCGAGGTGGACCGCGTGGTGCTGGACATGCTCGCGCCCTGGGAATGCATCGAGGCGGTTGGGGCGTGCCTGGTTCCTGGCGGAGTGCTCTGCGCCTACGTCGCCACCACCACCCAGCTCTCTCGCGTCGTCGAGGACCTGCGCGCCAGCGCGTTGTTCACCGAACCGGCCGCCGCGGAGACGCTGCTGCGCACCTGGCATGTGGAAGGCCTGGCGGTCCGCCCCGATCACCGCATGATCGGCCACACCGGTTTCCTCGTCACCGCCCGCCGGATGGCCCCCGGGGTCACCCCGCCGCTACGGCGCCGGCGCCCGGCCAAGGGCGCCCAACCGCAGCAGAGCGCCCCGGCAGCCGAGGGAACCCCGTTCCGCCCGCTCCTACCCTGATCCGGACCAGCGGGCCGAACGGCCCGACCTGCATCGGCCGTTCGGCCCCACCCGCGTGGCTCGCCCCTCGCGCCCCGAATCGTCGCGGTAGTGTCGATCGCATCCTGCTTGGGAGGTGCCGGACATGTCTTCACCAGACGACGCAGGCAACGCCGGGTTCGTCAACAGCGCCGACCTGCTCAACCAGGTCGCGTTCCTCGAACAAGAGGTCGCGGTCCTTCGCCGCCGCCTGGCCGACTCTCCGCGGTCCTCGCGGGCGCTGGAAGACCGCGTGGTCGAACTGCAGACTCAGCTTGCCGGCACGGGTGCGCAGAACGAGCGTTTGGTCGCGACCCTGCGCGAGGCCAAAGAGCAGATCATCGCGCTCAAGGAGGAGGTCGACCGCCTCGCGCAGCCGCCGTCCGGCTACGGCGTGTTCATCAGCGCGTTCGACGACGGCACCGTCGACGTCTTCACCGGCGGTCGCAAGCTGCGCGTCGCGGTCAGCCCCGAGGTGGAACCCGAGTCGCTCGAGCCCGGCCGCGAGGTCATGCTCAATGAGGCGCTCAACGTCGTGCGCGTGATGGAGTGGGAGCGCATCGGCGAGGTCGTCATGCTCAAGGAGATCCTTGAGGACGGCCTGCGTGCCCTCGTCACCGGGCACACCGACGAGGAGCGGGTGGTGTGGCTGGCCGAGCCGCTGCGCGGACAGGCGATCCGCGTCGGTGACTCCCTGCTGCTGGAGCCCCGCTCCGGTTACGTCTACGAGCGGGTGCCCAAGGCCGAGGTGGAGGAACTCGTCCTGGAGGAGGTCCCGGACATCGACTACTCCTCGATCGGTGGCCTGATGGCGCAGATCGAGATGATCCGCGACGCGGTCGAGCTGCCCTACCTGCACCGGGACCTGTTCATCGAGCACAAGCTGCGCCCGCCCAAGGGTGTGCTGCTCTACGGCCCGCCCGGGTGCGGCAAGACGCTGATCGCCAAGGCGGTCGCGAACTCCCTCGCCAAAAAAGTCGCTGAGCACACCGGCCGGCCCGAGGGCAAGAGCTACTTCCTCAACATCAAGGGCCCGGAACTGCTGAACAAGTACGTCGGAGAGACCGAGCGCCACATCCGCCTGGTCTTTCAGCGGGCCCGGGAGAAGGCCTCCGAGGGCACCCCGGTCATCGTCTTCTTCGACGAGATGGACTCCCTGTTCCGAACCCGCGGCTCGGGGGTCTCCTCCGATGTGGAGAACACGATCGTCCCGCAGTTGCTCTCGGAGATCGACGGCGTCGAGGGCCTGGAGAATGTGGTCGTGATCGGCGCCTCCAACCGCGAGGACATGATCGACCCCGCGATCCTGCGCCCCGGCCGCCTGGACGTGAAGATCAAGATCGAGCGCCCCGACGCCGAGGCGGCCAAGGACATCTTCGGCAAGTACATCGTCGCCGATCTGCCGCTGCACGCGGACGACCTGGCCGAGCACGGCGGGGACCGCAACGCCACCGTCGCCTCGATGATCCAGCGCACGGTCGAGCGGGTGTACGCCGACGCCGAGGAGAACCGCTTCCTGGAGGTCACCTACGCCAACGGCGACAAGGAGGTCCTGTACTTCAAGGACTTCAACTCCGGGGCGATGATCGAGAACATCGTCAACCGGGCCAAGAAGATGGCGATCAAGGACTGGCTCGACTCCAAGCAGCGCGGGATCCGCGTCTCGCACCTGATGGCCGCGTGCGTGGATGAGTTCAAGGAGAACGAGGACCTGCCCAACACGACGAACCCGGACGACTGGGCTCGGATCTCGGGCAAGAAGGGCGAGCGGATCGTGTACATCCGTACCCTCATCTCCGGCAAGCAGGGCGCCGAGGCAGGCCGCGCGATCGACACCGTCGCGAACACGGGGCAGTACCTGTAGCCGCGCGGCAATAACGTCGGCTGGGAATCAGGGTCGCAACTCCTGGTGCGCCCGCTCCGGCGCGGCGTGTCGCAGCAGTCACGACGTTGATCTGAGGCCGACGCGATCGGGGCGCGGGCGCGGATGATCCCGGGCGTTGGAGCGTGTGCGCTTCGCCCGCGGCAGGGGTCTCACCAGTGGCCGAACCAGACGAGGAGGCCCATGATCAGTACGAGAATGAGCACGGCCGCAAGCCAGCGCATTCGCTTCTGTTGATCCAGGAGTTGGCGCGTCTGCGCCTTCTGTTCCCGGGACATCGGCGCAAGCCACATCTGACGAGGTAGCGGGACATCGGCAAGGAGGACCTGACCACCCTGCGTACAGCGGAGGACCCAGAACGCACTACCCTCGTCGTCCCTCTCCTGCTCGGCGGAGACCCAGAACGTGGTGGCCATCCACGGCGCCGTTTCGACCCAAAGGTCGCCGATGAGGTTCGGCCACCGCCGGCTCGATCACCATTGCGAGAGCAGCACGACCACAACGACGGCCAGCACGAGGAGGAGCACGTACCCCAGCTTGTGCATCTGCGCTCTCTGGAGCAACCCGTGTCGAGTCTCCGCGGCCTGTTGCTGCGACATCGGCTGCAGCCACCTCTCGCGGGGCAGCGGGACTTCGTCGATAGGGACCTGAACACCGGTTGTGCAGCGCAAGTGCCAGGATTTCCAATTTTCGTAGTCCTTCCGTTGCTCGGTCGCGACATGGATGGTGGTCGCCATCCCTGGCGCTGTGCCGACCGAAAGGACTTCACTCATTGCGTGCCGCCAGTGCCGCGAGGTGAAGACCACCCGGTGGGCGTCGCCTGCCGGTACGGACACCACGTTGGTCGTCCACCCCGCGTTGTAGAGGACCCCGTCGACAGTCAGCACGAGCGGCGCGTCCTCGAACGACTTGCCCTGTGTGCGTACCCGGATCAGCAGCGCACTCGCGGTGGGGTCGAGCGCCTCATCCGCCGGCTGGAGTCGCGGTTCTGCGCCGTCTGGACCGTTCGCTGCCATGGCATCGCTCCCTCGGCGAGGAAATCTTCCGACAATCAGATGTCGGAAGGCGGTCGTCCAGTTCCCGCCGCCCCGGACGTGAAAGCTGCAATTCGTTACTGGCGGGGCGATTGGGGCGCGCCGGTGCCCACCAGTCACGAATTGCAGGCCCCAGCGGCCGGGCGCCCTCGTCGCGGAGGCGGTGAGCAAGGCGACATTCGCTCGTGTCGTCGGTCCTGTGGCGCTGTGTCAGGCTGGTCATCATGGCGACGCCCTGGGTCTGGGATCAACATGCCTGCCTCCCGCTGAGCGTGAACGCCTCGGTCGAACCCTTGGCCCGTCTGGGCGCCGGCGGCGGCGCGTTCGTCTCCGTCAACGTCGGCTACAGCCCCCAGTCGCGGGCTCAGTCCACGGCCCTGCTGAGCGCGTTCCGCGCCGGGGTGAGCGCGGACGAGGGGATGGAGCTGGCCGTCGACGCCGCCTCGGTGCGCCAGATTGCGGCCCGCGCTCACCTGGCCGTCGCCTTCGACTTGGAGGACTGTGGACCGCTTGAGGGCGACCTCGCGAACGTGGAGTACTTCGTGCGCCACGGGGTGCGCACCATGTTGCCGAGCTACAACCACGCCAACGCGGCCGGCTGCGGCTGCCTGGACGTTACCGACACCGGGCTCACCGCGTGGGGCCGCGAGCTGATCCGGGAGATGAACGCTGCCGGGATGGTCCCGGACGGCTCGCACTGCAGTGTGCGCACCGGCCTGGACATCTGCGAGGTGAGCACCAAACCGGTGATCTACAGCCACTCCTGCCTGCAGTCGGTGTGGATGCACCCGCGCAACATCACCGACGAGCAGGCCCGGGCCTGCGCTGCGACCGGTGGGGTGATCGGGATCACCGGGGTGGGGATCTTCCTGGGCCCGAACACCCCCACCATCGAGGCGATGATCACCCACCTGGAGGCGGCGGTGGAGCTGGTGGGGATCGAGCACGTCGGCGTCAGCACCGACTGTTCCTTCGACGCCGCCGACTTCCTCGCCGAGATCGCCGCCAATCCCCACCTGTTCGACGAGAGTTACACGCGCTGGGGCCCTATCCAGTGGATGCAGCCGGAGACGTTCCTGACCCTCGGCGAGGCCCTGCTCGCCCGCGGCTGGACCGCGGACGACATCGCCGCGGTCCTGCACGGCAACTTCCTGCGGGTCGCGACGCAGTCCTGGTGATTCCCGCCCAACTCACGCGGACTCGCGTCGGCTGGGAATCAAGGTCGCTACTCCTGGTGCGCTCCAGCCGTCGTGGCGCGCCACGCCCGGCACGACCTTGATCTCGGGCCGACGGCGGCCCGCCTGGCCCCGCACAGCGTCCACCAGCGCCAGCACCCCCAAGGGCGGGTCCGTCAGGTCTTCCCAGGTGAAGCGC
>JBQTII010000098.1:0-11809 GCA_052388275.1 Sporichthyaceae bacterium
CTCGGACGAGGAACTGCGCGAGATCGACAAGGTCGTCATCGTCTCCTGCGGCACCTCATTCCACGCCGGGATGATCGCCAAGTACGCCATCGAGCACTGGACCCGCATCCCGTGCGAGGTCGAACTGGCGAGTGAGTTCCGCTACCGCGACCCGATCCTGACCCGATCCACCCTGGTCATCGCGATCTCGCAGTCCGGGGAGACCGCCGACACCCTGATGGCGGTTCGCCACGCTCGCGAGCAGCGCAGCCGGGTACTCGCCATCTGCAACACCAACGGCTCGACGATCCCGCGTGAATCCGACGCCGTTGTCTACACCCACGCCGGCCCGGAGATCGCGGTCGCCTCGACCAAGGCGTTCCTCGCCCAGATCGTCGCCTGCTACGTCGTCGCCCTGTATCTGGCCCAGGTGCGCGGCACGAAATTCGGCGACGAGATCGCCCTGGTCATGGAGCAGCTGGGGGAGATGCCGGCGGCGGTGGAGAAGGTCCTGGAGACCATCGAGCCGATGCGCGCCTTGGCGCTGCAACTCAAGGACGCCAAAGCGGTGTTGTTCCTCGGTCGTCACGTGGGGTTCCCGGTGGCGCTCGAGGGCGCGCTCAAGCTGAAGGAACTGGCGTACATGCACGCCGAGGGCTTCGCCGCCGGTGAACTCAAGCACGGCCCGATCGCGCTGATCGAGGAGGGTCTACCGGTGGTGATCACGGTGCCCTCGCTCACCGCGCGCCACCGCCTGCACGACAAGATCCTGTCCGCGATCCAGGAGGTGCGCGCCCGCGGTGCGTACACGATCGTCATCGCCGAGGAGGGTGACGAGGCCGTCGTCCCGTACGCGAACACGCTGATTCGGGTCCCGGCGGTCCCGACCCTGCTGCAGCCGCTGGTCACCACGGTTCCGCTGCAGGTCTTTGCCTGCGAGATGGCGACCGTCAAGGGATTCGACGTGGACCAGCCGCGTAACCTCGCGAAGTCCGTGACCGTCGAGTAGCGCGCTAGGCCGATCGGGCGCAGCAAGATCGCGTCACTGGCGACCTTCGAGCAGGATCTGTGCTCAATGAGCACTCCTGTCCCACATCGTCGCCGAGCGTTGATCCTTGCCCTGGTGCTCGGTGGCGCGTTGTCCGTGCTGCCGACCCAGCTCGGGCACGCCGCAGCGCGAAAGTGGGAGATCGTGGCCCACCGGGGAGGCCTGGTGGCTGCTCCCGAGCACACCGCGGCGGCCTTCGACCATCTGACCGAGCGCGGCGCGGACTCCGTCGAGTTGGACGTGCGCTTCACCCGCGACAACAAGGCCGTGGTCTTTCACGACGAGCGGCTCAACCGCACGACGGACTGCAAAGGCCTGGTCTCTCGGATCAGTTTGCGCCAACTGAAGAAGTGCGACGCCGGCAGCTGGTTCGATTCTGAGTTCGCGGGGGCCGAGGTGTTCACGTTGAGCCGGGCGCTGAAATATCTCCACCGGCGCGATGCCAATCTGACCTACTACCTGCACGTCAAGGACAGCACCCGGTTCGCCGCCCGGACCCTGAAGCGCATCGTCAAGGCTCGCGACGTCGGCAATCAGGTGGTGCCGATCACCGGGCTGCGAGCGGGTCTGACCCAGCTGCGCGCGGCGGGATTTCGGACATTGGGTTACGTCTTCAACCGCCCGGCGGAGTTCAACACCGACGTGGAATATCTGATCCCCTTCAACGTGAGTATCAACGACGCCGTGATCGCCCTGGCCCGGCGCCGAGGGCAGATCCTGTTGCCGGTGGAGAATCACCCGCACTCCCTGCGGTCCCTCGACCGGCTCGACCTGGACGGGGTGCTGGCCAACGACGTCGACGGCGCTCTGCTCCTGGCCGGACGCCTCGATCCCGGCGATGTCCTACCCGAGCGCGGGTTCCGGGAACCGGAATCGACCATCGAACCCGAGGGCCCCGCACGGACCACCGGCCCGATGGACTTTTAGGCTCGCCCCATGCGGGCAGGCATGCGGTGATCGTCGGAGTGGGAATCGATGTGTGCGACATCGGGCGCTTCACTGCGGCCATGACGCGAACACCGGGCTTGGGCCCGAGGTTGTTCACCCCCGCCGAACTGCCGCGCGGCATGTCCTCGCTGGCGGCCCGATTCGCGGCGAAGGAGGCCGTGGCCAAGGCCCTCGGCGCGCCGGGCGGGCTCTCGTGGCAGGACGCCGAGGTGCTCACCGACTCCGGTGGGCGGCCCACCCTGACCGTGCGCGGCACGGTTGCGGAGCGGGCGCGGGTGCTCGGGGTCTCCGGTTGGCACATCTCGCTCAGTCACGATGCCGGTATCGCCTCCGCGCTGGTCGTCGCCGAGGGGTGGGGCGCGCCTTCGCAGGGGTCACGCGGTGGGCTCGGCCCGCCGTTCGGGCCCTCCGGCGAAGCCCGGTAGGGACCGCGTATGCGCAGCGCGCACCAAGTCGCCGATATCCGCGCCGCGGAGGAAGCCCTCGCCGCGACGCTCGCGCCGGGCACCCTCATGCAGCGCGCCGCGACGGGGCTGGCCACCGTCTGCGGGTCGCTGCTCCCACGGGTGTACGGCTCCCGCGTCGTGCTGCTCGTGGGCACCGGAGACAACGGCGGCGACGCCCTGTTCGCCGGTGCCCGGCTCGCCGCGCGCGGCGCCGCAGTCCGCGCGTTGCTGGTCGATCCCGCGCGGGTGCACACCGGGGCCTTGCAGGCGCTGCGCCGGGCCGGGGGCTTGCTCGCCCCGGTGGGACCCGGCGCATGTGACGATGCCGACCTGATCCTGGACGGCCTGGTCGGCATCGGGGGGCGCGGTGGGCTGCGCGGCGCGGCGGCCGAGCTTGCCGGCTACGCAGCCGCCTCGTCGGCCCGTCTCGTCGCGGTCGATCTGCCCAGCGGGGTCGAGTCCGACACCGGCGAGGTGTCCGGTTCCGCACTGCGGGCCGACGTCACGGTGACGTTCGGAACCTACAAGCCTGCCCTGCTCGTGGACCCGGGGGCCGCGCTGGCCGGGGTTCTGCATCTCGTCGACATCGGCCTGACCCCATTTCTGCCCGAACCCGCGGTGCGCTCCCTTCAGCAGGACGACGTCGAGGCGCTGATGCCCCATCCGTTGCGCACGGCGGACAAGTACCGACGCGGTGTTCTGGGCATCTGCGCGGGCTCCGCCACCTATCCCGGGGCCGCCGTGCTCGCGATCGGCGGCGCACTGCGCGCAGGCGTGGGCATGGTGCGCTTCGTGGGTCCGGCGCCCGCCGCGGCCGCCGTGCGGTCGCGATGGCCCGAGGTCGTCGTGAGCGAGGGCATGCCACGGGCCGCGGGGCAGGTCCAGGCGTGGGTGGTGGGTCCGGGCATGGGCACCGATCAGGGGGCGCGGGCCCGGTGGGAGCAGGTGCGCAACGCCGAGGTACCCGTCCTGCTCGATGCGGATGCGCTGACGCTGCTGGCCGCAGCGGGTGGTCTGCCACGGGCAGCGCCGACGCTGCTCACCCCGCACGCGGGGGAGCTGGCGCGTCTGCTCTGCCTCGACCGCGCCCAGGTTGAGGCAGCGCGAGTGCAGCATGCGCGCCTCGCCGCGGACCATTTCGGCGCGACGGTGTTGCTCAAGGGCTCGACCACGTTGGTGTGCCCGCCGGGCGGTCGCAAGATCTGGGCCAACGCGACCGGGACGCCGGAGTTGGCGCGGGCGGGTAGCGGCGATGTGCTTGCCGGGATGGCGGGAGCGTTGCTCGCCGGTGGACTGGCGGTCGATGAGGCGGGTGCGGTCGCGGCCTACCGGCACGGACTGGCCGCACGCAGTGCGCACCCAGGCTGAGGGCCCAGGATGAGCCGTGCAGCTCGAGGTGTCCGACGCCGGCGCACCCCGGCGCACCCCGGCGCAGGAGTTCGCGCAACCGGAGCAGGCGCGATGCGGGTGTCCCGTACCGGGTTGGCATGCTCGTCGTGCTGGTGGCGGTGGCGGTGGCGGTGGCGGTGGCGTCGGCTGCGCCGCTGCTGGTCTGCGCAGCTCAGTAAGGCAGCTTCTTGCCCGACGGGGTGCGCAGGTCGAGGGCGTTGGCGTCCGCCTTGGCCTGGGCCGTGCGCTTGCCCGCGAGCGTCTTGCGCTCGATGCGGATCTGGCTCTGGGCCATGGCAAACCCCCTATCCGGGGGCGGACGGCTCACCGTCCGCGCTAGGTCCATGAGACGCGCGTCAGCGTGTATCGGTTGCCGGACTTGCGGACGATTTCGCAGATCCTTCAAACGGATGAGGGCCAGCTGTGATCTGACCGTGATCAAGGGCGACAGCGAGGGCGGTGCGCTCGTGGGTGCACGGGCATTTGGGGCTCTTTCCTACGCCAGCGCCCACATTTGAGCCCATTTCGCACCGGATTCTGGGCCGCAGCTCATTCATGAGCGCAGGACCCGCCGCGTGACGGCCGCCTGCGGAACTGGGAGCCGGGTGCGAGGATTGCGCCGATGTCCAGCCACGAGCGCGCCCCCGCGGTTCAGCCCGATGCCGATCAGCCCGCTGCCGATCGGGGCGGAGTTCCCGCCGGCCGGCCCGCCGCGGGGCGCGCCTGCGCCCATGTCGACCTCGCCGCGATCCGGGCCAACGCGGCGGCGCTGCGCGGGCATGCACCGGGGGCCGCGTTGATGGCGGTGGTCAAGGCCGACGGGTACGGGCACGGAATGATCCCAGTCGCCCGGGCGGCCCTGGACGGCGGCGCCACCTGGCTCGGGGTGGCCGTGCTGGAGGAGGCCCTCGCGCTGCGCGAGGCCGGGATCGGCGCCCGAATCCTGTGCTGGCTGATCGCCCCGGGTGAGGATGTGCGCCCCGCGCTCGCCGCCGAGGTGGACCTGTCCGCCAACGCGCCGTGGGCGGTTACCCAGATCGCGGCCGCGGCCGCCGAACTGGGCGTCGTCGCCCGGTTGCACCTTAAGGTTGACACCGGGCTCGGCCGGGGCGGGGCGAGCGCGGGCGAGTGGCCGGGGCTGCTGGAATGCGCCGCGGCAGCGCAGCGCGCGGGCCACATCCGCATTGTCGGCCTCTGGTCGCACCTGGCCTGCTCGGATGAGCCTTCGCATCCCAGCGTCGCAGCCCAGCTCGAGTCCTTCCGCGGCGCGCTGGCGCTCGCGGAGCGCGCGGGGATCACGGCGGAGGTGCGTCACCTCGCGAACTCCGCCGCCACGCTCACACTGCCCGAGACCCACTTCGACCTGGTACGCGCGGGGATCGCGGTCTACGGTTACTCGCCGGTGCCTGCGCTGGGGGACTCCGCGGCCTACGGGTTGCGCCCGGCCATGACGCTGACCGCACGGCTCGCGCTGACCAAACGGGTCCCGGCCGGGCATGGCGTCTCCTACGGGCACACCTATGTGACGAGCGCCGAGAGCACCCTGGGCGTGGTACCGGTGGGGTATGCCGACGGCATCCCGCGCTCGGCGAGCGGGCGGGGGCCGATGCAGGTGCGCGGGGAGCGGGTGCACATCGCCGGCCGGGTGTGCATGGATCAGGTGATGCTCGACCTCGGTGATCGCGACGCGGCCGCGGGGGACGAGGTGGTGCTGTTCGGCCCGGGCGAGCACGGCGAACCCACGGTGCAGGAGTGGGCCGACACCCTCGGCACGATCAGCTACGAGATCGTCACCGGTATCGGGGCACGGATCCCGCGGGTGCATACGTGAGGTATCGCCCCGCTGCTGCTGACGTCCGAACAGGTGTGAGCTATAGCGACCAGTTCCTCGGACGCACCAGGGGTGAGGTGCGCTAGTGAGCCACTCGCCGTTGCGCTGGGCGCTCAGTGCGGGCGCCGTAACCGGGGGCGCCCTGGCCACTGCCGGGGTGCGCCGGTACGCCGCGGCAAAGGCCGCCGCGCTACCTGACCCGCTGCGCGACGAGCCGTTCGGAAAGTTGCACACCGAACCAATCTGGGTGCGCACCACCGATGATGTAGAGCTCTGCGTCGAGGTCGAGGAACCGCGCGAACCGGCGGCGCCCGGGGCACCCAGCATGGTGTTCATCGCCGGATTCTGCCTGTCCATGGATGCCTGGCACTTTCAGCGCCGCGAGTTCGCCGGCGGACCACGACTGGCGCGCACCGTGTTCTACGACCAGCGCGGACACGGCCGTTCCGGGCGCGGGCCCCGCGAGAACTCCGACATCGCGCACCTGGTCGAGGACTTGCGGGCCGTGCTCGCCGCGACTGCCCCGGACGGCCCGGTCGTGCTCGTCGGACATTCGCTCGGGGGCATGGTGACCATGGCCTACGCCGCCGCGCATCCGACGGAGTTCGCGGCCCGGGTGCGGGGTGCGGCGCTGATCACGACGTCGGCGGGACGCCTCAACGAGATGACGCTCGGGCTGCCCGCGGCCTTGATGCGCCGGGTGTGGCCGGTGGCGCCGCTGCTGGTGGACACCGTCGCCACGAATCCGCTGGTGATTCGCCGGGGAATGAAGGCCGATCGCACCATCGGGTTGCAACTCACCCGCCGGTTCTCCTTCGGCCGCCCGGACACGTCTCGGTCCCTCGCGCGCTTCGCGGGGGCGACGTTGTCCAGCACCCCGCTGGACGTGTTCGCGGAGTTTTTCACCGTGCTCAGCCAGCACGACACCGAAGCGGCGCTGCCGCTGTTCCGTTCGATCGCCACCATGGTCGTCGGGGCCGAACGTGACCTGCTCACCCCGCTGGCGCACAGCCGCACCATCGCGGCCGCGCTGCCCAAAGCAGAACTCCTCGTGGTGCCGGAAGCCGGTCACCTGGTTCAGCTCGAGGACCCGGCCATCGTCAACGCCGGGCTGAGCCGCTTGCTGGATCGGGTGCGGCTCGGCTCCCAGCTGCGCGCTAAGGCGGCGCGTTCGGCAGGATCGGCGTGAGCGCTCCGGGCGCGAGCGCTCCGGGCGCGAGTGTGCAGGTTGTGGTCCCCACGGCGGCGCACATGCGGGCGCTCGGGGAGCGGCTGGCGACGCTGCTGCGGCCCGGTGATCTGGTGGTGCTCACCGGTGATCTCGGTGCGGGTAAGACCACGCTCACCCAGGGGCTGGGTGCGGCGCTGGGAGTGCGCGGGCGGGTCACCAGCCCGACGTTCGTGATCTCCCGGATCCACCCCTCCGAGGTCGGCGGGGCGCCGCTGGTGCACGTCGATGCCTACCGCATGTCGGACACCGCCGAGATCGCCGACCTCGACCTCGATATCTCGATCGCGGACTCGGTCACCGTCGTCGAGTGGGGATCGGGGCTGGTGGAGGACCTTGCGCCCGACCGGCTCGAGCTCGTCCTGCACCGCACCGAGGCAGCGCCGCCAGGCGCTGATCCCGACGACCCGAGCGCCGCAGTGCGATTCGTGACCGTGACCGGGCTCGGCCCGCGCTGGACGGGTGTCGACCTCGCAGCACTAGGTTGACCCGGTGCTGATCCTCGCGCTGGACACCTCAACTCCGGCGGTCTCGGTGGCGCTGTGCCGCGACGGCGAGGCGCTGGCCGTGCGCTGCGTGGTCGACGCGCGCCGGCACGGGGAACTTCTCGCGGTCGGGGTGGCGGCGGTGCTTGAGGAAGCGCAGGTGAAGCCCCGTCAGCTGGAAGCGATCGCTGCCGGCGTCGGGCCCGGCCCCTACACCGGCCTGCGGGTCGGATTGATGACGGCGCACTCGCTCGCGCACGCGCTCGGCATCGCCGTGCACGGCGTGTGCTCCCTCGACGTGCTCGCCCGCGCCGCTGCCCGGCAGATCGACGCCGAGTTCCTGGTGGCCACCGACGCCCGGCGCAAGGAGGTCTACTGGGCCCGTTACGGCGCGGACGGCGTGCGCCGGGGCGGCCCCGCGGTGGACACCCCGGCCGCAGTGGCCTGGGAGGGACCCACCGTCGGGCAGGGGCCGGTGTTGTACCCACACTCGTTTCCGGACGCGCGCGCCCCTCTGCATCCGGACCCGGTGGTCCTGGCCGCGATCGTCGAGGCAACGCTGTCCGCAGGCGAGGCGACGACGGCCCCGCAGCCGCTCTACCTTCGTCGACCCGACGCCGTCGAACCGGGCGCCCGCAAGCGCGCCGGTGCGTGATGGACGCGGCTCATGCCGTGCGTGCGGCGCGGTGGGGGGACATTCCGGCCTTGGCGGAGATCGAAGCGGACCTATTTGGTTCTGATGCCTGGTCAGTGGAAACCTTCTGGTCCGAGTTGGCAGGGGTCCCCGCGTCTCGCTGGTATCGGGTGGCGACCCAGTCCGCCGAGGACGAGGCGATAGTCGGCTACGTAGGGCTGGCCTGGAGCGGGGAGTCCGCGGATGTGCAGACCATCGCGGTCGATTCCCGTGCGCAGGGCCGCGGGCTCGGGGGCCTGCTCCTGGACGCGCTGATCGAGCAGGCGAGGGCGCGCGGCTGCACCGAGATTCTGCTCGAAGTTCGGGTCGACAACACCTCAGCTTGCGCGCTGTACGTCGGTCGTGGATTCGAGCAGATCGCCCGTCGACGGCGGTACTACCGTGACGGGGTTGACGCGCTGATTCTGCGCAAGAACCTGACGGCTGATCAGGTGGGGTTGAGGGTTGCGGATCCCGACGCAACGGCGAAGGACGCGATCCGCTCGGCGGGTGCTCCTGGCTGCGAGACGTAGGCCACGGCCACGAAATCGGCGCGCAGTTCGGTCGAGGTCGCGGTCAGGGCGATCCAGCCTCGGCGCTCGTCTCCGAAGCGCAGATGTGGCTGGTTCGCCATCGCGCGGGCCACCCGCGGGCCACCGGCCACGCCGTCACCCTCCGAGGTGACCGAGGCGGTGACGAACTCGGTGGCAACAGCCGGTGCGGCGACGGGAGCCGGCGTCGGGACGGGAAACGGCGGGGTTAAGGGTGGGAGCTCACCGGCCGGATCCGCCGGCGAGGATGGTTCGGGCGCCGGGGGCGGCGGGGAGGTCGGTACCGGCGCCGGACGGACCTCGGCCGCGAACGCCTTATGGGTGTCCCCGGTCAGCACGACGAGATTGCGGGTCCCGGCGCCCGCGGCGGCCTCCAGCACGCGCGCGCGGGCGTGCCGGTAGCCCTCCCACGTGTCGGTCTTGACGCCTTCTTCGGCGATGAGGTTCCCGCTGAACATCACCTGCTGCGCGAGCAGGTCCCACTGCGCGGCAGAACCTTGCAGGCCCTCGGCCAGCCACTGCTCCTGCTCCGGACCCAGCATCGAGCGCTCGGGCTCGAAGAGCTCCGCGCAGTCCACATCGGCCCGCTTGGAGTCCCCGCAGGCGGGGGGATCGCGGTATTGGCGCGTGTCCAGCACGTGCAGCGTGGCGAGCGAACCCCAGGTGAGCCGGCGATAGAGCTGCATCTCCCCGCCACTGGGCCGCGCCGAGCGCGGCAACGGCAGATGCTCCCAGTAGGCCTTCAGCCCGGCGTCGCGGATCAGTTCCCACGCAGCGACGGTGTCGGGGTTCGGGGAGAAGCGCTTGGCCCAGTTGTTGGTCACCTCGTGGTCGTCGAAGGCCAGCACCCAGGGCGCGGCGGCGTGCGCGGCCTGCAGGTCGACGTCGGTCTTGTACTGCGCGTACCGGCGACGAAAATCCGGCAGGGTCCGGGTCTTGGCGCCGTCGTGGACCCGCACAAGTCCGCTCGGCGGTGGGGTCTTGGCGCCCCCCGCGCCGTAGATGTAGTCGCCGAGGAACACCACCAGATCGGGTGCGGCCTCGGCGATCTGTCGATAGACCGTGAAGTGCCCGTGCTCGTAGTGGGCGCAGGAGGCGATCGCGGCGCGCAGTGGTGTCTCGCTGCCCAGGGCCGGGGTGGTCTGCGTCCGGCCGACGGCAGAGGTGAACGCACCTGTGGTGAATCGGTAGTAGTAGTCCCGATAAGGGGACAGGCCCGTCACCTCGATGTGCAGGCTGTGGGCATCCTCGGCGGAGGTTGACTCGGATCCCTCCCGGACGATGTCCGCGAACAGGGAGTCGGTGGCGAGCTGCCAGCCCACCGTGACCGGTGCCCCGTCCAGGCCCCCGAGTCCGTCGGCGGCCAGCGGCACCGGGGCCAGGCGGGTCCAGAGCACCAGGCCGTCAGCAGTGGGGTCGCCGGAGGCGACGCCGAGGGTGAACGGATAGCCCGCGCCCGGCGCAGGCGCCGGCAGCGGCGCCGGGCCCTCCGCGGGCGGCGGCTCCTGCGCCGCAGCCGGACCGGGGATGCCCACTGCGAACGCGGTCGCCGCCCCCGCGCCGAGCAGTGCGCTCAGCACCGCGCGGCGGCTGGGCCCAGCCGGACCAGGGACGTGCTCGGGCACCGCGATCCTCCAGGGGCGAAGTGGCGATCATGATCGCCGCTTCACCTGGTGAAGACCTGCCGGACGCGCCGGTGTTCGGGCACCGCGTGCGTCCCGCGCCTGCAGACGGGTGTGGCAATTAGGCCGATCGGGTGACCGGCGCAGCGAGCAGTGCGACCGGGGAGCCCGCGCGCCGGGTCACGAACAGGGTCGCGGCGTGTGGCCCGCGGCGCCCTGCCAGCAGCTGGCGACGGAGCTGCTCGGGTTCGATTGCGGAGCCGCGCTTCTTCACCGTCAGCGTGCCGATGTCGCGCTCGCGCAGCAGGGTCCGCAGCGCCTTGACCGAGAACGCCAGCACGTCGGTGATCTCGTAGGCGGTGGCGAACGGGGTGGAGCGCAGCTCGTGCGCGCTCAGGTAGGCGATGCTCGCATCGATCAGGTGGGCGTCGAGGTGGTTGGCCAGGTCCGCGACGAGGTGGGCGCGGATCACCGCGGAGTCGGGTTCATAGAGCCAGCGTCCGGGGGCGGCGACCGGGGGCGGGACCTCTTCCTCGTCACCGATCGCGCTGGTCATGCTCTCCCCGCAGGGCAGCAGGGTCGCGCGGCGGCGGACGGCGCCCACGACGCTGCGCGAGGCGAGCGCCGGTGAGTACAACGCCGCTTCCTTGAGTTCACCGCGCAGCGAGACCCATTCGATCTCGCATCCGGCAGGCACCAGCTCGTGCCCGATCCCCGGGGCAACCTTGGCGGCCGCGGCCCCCACCCCCGCGCCGCCATCGAGCAACGCGCGCACAAAGGTGAAAGGCGGGCGGTAGGCACCGGGATCGAAGACCCGTCCGCGGGTGCTGCGCCGGGCCGGGTCGAGGAACACCACGTCGGCGCTGCGCAGGTCCGCGGTCGTCGCATCGGCGCAGCTCACCTGGGCGCGCGCCCCCAGATTCGCCTGCGCCATGGCCGCGGTCAGCGGATCGGAATCGACGCCGCGGGGCCGGGCACCGTGCCCGGCGAAGGCCTGCAGGTCAGACCCGATCCCGCAACACAGGTCGAGCACCGCGCTGTCGCCGCCGACCGCGTCCGCCATGCGGGCGGCGCGGTGGGCGGCCACGGCGGGGTGGGTGGCCTGCTCGAGTCCGTCGGAGGTGAACCACATGCCGGCGGCGCCGGCCCCGAACTTGCCCCGGGCCCGCTCGCGCAGCCGGGCCTGGGTCAGTGCGGCGGCGACCAGCTCGGGCGGGTGGGTGCGCCGAAATCGGGTGCCGAGGGCGAGGGCGGCGGCGTCGTCGATCGGATCGGCCGCGGCGAGTGCGGCGAGCAGCTCGGCGCCGGCTCCGGAGCGCAGCGCCAGGAACCCGGGCAGGTCCACTGGGCCTCCGTAGTGATCCGGGGGGCGTGGGGGCGCAGCCCCACTGTTGGCACTCAAGTTGACTGAGTGCTAACGCCCGGCCTAGTGTCTGCGTTGGCACTCTCCGGTGGAGTGTGCCAGAACGTGGAGTCGGTTCGACCCCCGCGACGGCGAACCGTCAGACCACGACCACCAACGGTTCGGCTCCATGTCCCCGGACCCCAGGCTCGCAAGAAGGGGAAGGTCAGCACCCATGACCACCAAGATCACCCCGCTCGAGGACCG
>JBQTII010000099.1:0-18396 GCA_052388275.1 Sporichthyaceae bacterium
CCCGTGCTCGTCCAGCACCGCGCGGTACGCCGACATGTCCACGTGGCCGGTCTTGCGCGCCGCCGCGTCGGCCTAGGCGCGCTTGCGCTGCTCGGCCATCAGCCGGCGGAAGCCCTCCTCGTCGACGGAGAGCCCCTGTTCCGCCGCGATCTCCAGCGTCAGGTCGATCGGGAAGCCGTACGTGTCGTGCAAGGTGAAGGCTTCACCGCCGGAGAGCACCGAGGAGCCGGCCTTCTTGGTCTCGGTGACCGCGGTGTCCAGGATCGTCGTCCCGGAACGCAACGTGCGCAGGAATGCGGCTTCCTCGCCGGCGGCGACCGCGTGAATCCGGCTCGCCTCGGTGCGCAGCTCCGGGTACTGCGGGGCCATCGCGTCGATCAACTCACGCATGTTGGTGTCCGGGGCACCCAGGATGCGCATGTTGCGGGTGACCCGGCGCATGATCCGGCGCAGCACGTAGCCGCGGCCCTCGTTGCCAGGAGTGATGCCGTCGCCGATCAGCATCGCCGCCGTACGGGAATGGTCGGCGATGACCCGCAGCGAGACGTCCTTGGCCTCGTGCGCGCCGTACTTCACGCCGGTCAGTTCGGTCGCCCGATCCAGGATCTTGCGGGTGGTGTCGATCTCGTAGATGTTCTCCACGCCCTGCAGGATCGCGGCCATCCGCTCGCAACCCATGCCGGTGTCGATGTTCTTCGCCGGCAAATCACCCCGGATGTCGAAATCAACCTTGGTGCGTACCGCGCAGAGTTCGGACTGCATGAAGACCAGGTTCCAGACCTCCAGGTAGCGCTCCTCGTCGGCGATCGGGCCACCCTCGGCTCCGTATTTCGGTCCGCGGTCGAAGTAGATCTCCGAGCAGGGTCCGCCGGGGCCGGCCACCCCCATATGCCAGTAGTTGTCCGCCAGGCCACGGCGCTGGATGCGCTCGCGCGGGACCCCCACGCTCTTGTGCCAGATGTCGATGGCTTCGTCGTCGTCCTGATACACCGTCACCCAGAGTCGGTCACCGTCGAACCCGTAGCCCCCTTCGGCAACCGATCCGGTGAGGAGCTCCCAAGCCAGCGGGATCGCGCCGGCCTTGAAGTAGTCCCCGAAGGAGAAGTTGCCGGCCATCTGAAAGAACGTCGCGTGCCGGGTGGTCTTGCCGACCTCGTCGATGTCCGGGGTCCGCACGCACTTCTGCACGCTGGTCGCACGCTTCCACGCGGGTTTCTGCTCGCCGAGGAAGTACGGCTTGAACGGCACCATGCCCGCCGGGACGAGCAGCAGCGTCGGGTCGTCCGCGATCAGGGACGCCGATTCCACGACGGTGTGCCCGTTGCGCTCGAAGAACCGCAGGAAACGGTCGCGGATGTCAGCGGAATCCATGGGTGTCCTGTCGCGAAGGCGTGCGTGGTGGCGGCGGTACGTCGTGCAGACCCAGCGCCTCTTCCAGGGCGTCCTGGCGGTCCCACATCCCCTCGCGCACGTCCATCCCGAACTCGCGGATCGCGCCGCCGAGATTGGTGATCGAGTCCGCCAGCCGATTGCTCATGCCCGCGGGGGTGAACGCCTCGATCGCTCGGGAGGCCTTACGGGCCGCCAGCACCCCCACGGCGACGCCCATCCCGGTCCAGAACAGTCGTTTCACTTCTTGGACGCCTTACGCGCGGTCTTGGCCGCCTTGCGGTGCGCGGCGCGCTTGCTCATCGCCTCACGCCGCATCTGGTCCTTGACCCGGCGCTCGACCTCACGCGCCTTCTTGCCGCCCATCGCTCGGCGCACCCCGTAGCTGAAGGACACCGCCTTGATCAACGGGTTCCCGAAGGACACCGCGGCGATCGAGGACAGCGCGCTGGCGTTGCGGGTCAGCGTCGAGACATTGCCGGTGATGTTCTCCACCGACGCAAGGGTGATGTTGGTGGTGGCCACCGTCGCGGTGACCTCGGTGAGCACCGGGATGGTGTTGTCCCCGACGTCGCCGACCACGCGGGTCAGCTCCTTGAGCGTGCCGGCGAGCCGAAAGAGCACCAACGCCAGGAACAGCACGAGTACCGCCCACGCGATGGCCACGATCAGCCCTGCGACCTCACCTGGGGACACCTGTCCTCACGTCCTTTCACACCCGCCCGGTCCTTCAGTTGCCGGAAGGGCCGAGACTATCGCCGCCGCGGATCACGTTCCGGAGGCGGGACAGCCGCTCCGCCAACCCGCGTTCGCCGCCGTGTTCGGTCGGGGCGTAGTAGTCGCGTCCGACCAGGGCATCGGGTGGGTACTGTTGAGTCGCCACGCCGTGCGGGTGATCGTGGGCGTAGGCGTACGCGGTGCTTGTGGTTCGCTCACGCTCCTCGCTCGTTCCTCGCTCGCTCGCGTCGCGAACGAGCCCATGGCCCATCGCCTTCGCCCCCGGGTAGTGCCCATCACGCAAGTGCGCCGGGACCGGGCCGGCCAGCCCCTGGCCGAGGTCGGCGACGGCATCGCCCAGGGCAGTGGTCACGGCGTTGGACTTCGGGGCCAGGGCCAGGGCGATCGTCGCGTGCGCCAACGTGAGCTGGGCCTCGGGCATCCCGATCAGGGCCACCGTCTGCGCGGCTGCCACCGCCGTGAGCAGCGCGCTCGGATCGGCCAGGCCGATGTCCTCGCTGGCCAGGATCATCAGGCGCCGGGCGATGAAGCGCGGGTCCTCGCCGGCGGTCAGCATCCGCGCCAGGTAGTGCACGGCGGCATCGACGTCACTGCCGCGCACCGACTTGATGAAGGCGCTGATGACGTCGTAGTGCTGATCCCCGTCCCGGTCGTAACGGGCCGCCGCCTGCGCCACTGCCCGTTCCACGACGTCGAGGGTGATGAGGTCGTGTCCCAGATCGCAGGCAGCCCCGGCGGCGGCTTCCAGCGCGGTCAACGCCCGGCGGGCATCGCCGGCGGCGATCCGTACCAGGTGCTCGCGGGCATCGGCGTCCAGCCTCACCGCGGCGTGCAGTCCCTGCTCGGCTACCAGCGCCCGGTCCACCAGGGCACCGATGTCGCCGTCGGTGAGCGGGCGCAGGGTCAGCAGCAGCGAGCGCGAGAGCAACGGTGAGATCACCGCGAAGTGCGGGTTCTCCGTGGTCGCCGCGACCAAGGTGATGGTGCGGTCCTCGACGCCGTGTAGCAGGGAGTCCTGCTGTGCCTTGGAGAAACGGTGCACCTCATCCAGGAACAGCACGGTCTGCGGGCCGCCGATCGAGCGCGCCTTCTTCGCGGCATTCAGCGCGTCCCGGACGTCCTTCACCCCGGCACTCACCGCGGACATCTCCACGAATCTCCGGCCCGTGGCCGCGGAGATGATCCGGGCCAGCGTGGTCTTGCCGGTTCCCGGTGGGCCCCACAGCAGGACCGAGGCCGGGGCTGCGGGGCCGCCCTGACCGCTCGGGTCGATCAGGCGGCGCAGCGGCGCCCCCGGCGCCAGCAGGTGGTCCTGGCCGAGCACCTCCGCCGCCGTCCGCGGCCGCATCCGGGCCGCCAGCGGCTGCACCCGCCGCTCCGCATCGTCGAACAGCGTTGGTTCCACCCGCCCGACCCTACGGCTCCAAGCGGAAGCCACTACCGGCCGCTGCAGGCGATAAACGCCGTTGTGGGCTCAGCCGGCGTGCACGCGTACCCGGGCAGCATCGACCAGCGTGGTGGCCTGACGGACGCAGGCGGTCGCGTCGGACGTGGAGGTGTCGCGGGATTCGTAGGCGGCCCGCGTCTTGCGGGTCAAACAGCGGCTCAGTGCGGACGACAACACCGGATCGACGCCTTCCAGGAGCCGCACGGCGGCCGCGTGATTGGCGTCGGCGGAACGCATCCGCAGAGCCATGCAGCAGATGGCGTCGGCGGCAGCGATCCCGGCGTGGATCGCGTTCGTCGCAATGACGTCCGGGTGCGTCGATCTCTCTGCAGCGAGCAAGAACGCTTCGGCATCGATGAGTCGGGCTCGTGCGTCCGCTGGAGTACAGCCTGCACTGCGCCCAGGCGCGCGGGCATTCATTCCGCGCGCCCCCACAGAGATCGGCAAGCGGGGAGCAGCGCGATCGCGTCGGTGCTCAACGACTCGATCAGCGGATTGCGGCTCTGCACGAGTTCGTCGTATTCGGAACGGGTGTACTCCAAGAGGGCAGGTTCATTCCCTGTCCATGCGCGGACCGAGACCCTCAGCTCCCCGGTTCGCCGGATCCACTCCGCGGAGTCCGTTGGCCCGCCACGGACCAGCAACACATCGATGTCGGAGGACCTGGTTCCGTCTCCGCGCGCCGCTGAACCGAACAACCAGGCACCGGCCAGGTCATTCCAACGAGTCAGCTCGTCCTGCAGCGCACTGATCAATCGGCCGCGGAGCCGGACGAGCTCGATGAGCGGCCCGGCCGCGAGGTGCTCTCTGTTGAGCATGACCATGACCGCAGCCCCTGCCCTCTCGGAACGAACCAGTCCCACCTGCGCCAGCTCGTTGACCAAGTCCAGCGCTGCCTGTGCGGAGATGCCGGCGTGACGGGCCAGCGCTCGAACGCTGACCGGCTTCTCCAGGGCAACGAGCTCCCGCAGCGCCCGGCCACGAGCACCCGGCCACAGGTCACCAGCGGGATGGGCGAGGTCCATCCATCAATTATATTAGACAGTTGTCTGAAAAACCAGACGCCCAGAGTTGGGTAGCGGGCGTATCCGGGCCGCCCGTGGTCAGGACGGCGGCGGGGAGTCGATCCCGGCTTCCTTGCGTTGGGCGGGACTGATCGGGGACGGGGCGCCGGTGAGCGGGTCCCCGCCGGAGGCGGTCTTCGGGAAGGCGATGACGTCGCGGATCGTCTCGGCACCGGCCAGCATCGCGCACACCCGGTCCAGGCCGAGCGCGATGCCGCCGTGGGGGGGCGGGCCGTACGCGAAGGCTTCGAGCAGGAAACCGAACTGGTCGGCGGCCTGCTCCGCGGACAGCCCGATGTGGGCGAAGACCCGGGCCTGGATGTCGCTGCGGTGGATACGGATCGAGCCGCCGCCGAGTTCGGAACCGTTCAGGACGATGTCGTAGGCATCGGAGAGCGCATTGCCAGGATCGGTGTCGAAGGTGTCGACGAACTGCGGGGTCGGGGAGGTGAACGGGTGGTGCACCGCGGTCCAGCCGCCGTGGGAGTTGCGCTCGAACATGGGCGCATCGACGATCCACACGAACTCCCAGCGGGAGGTGTCGATCAGCGCGCACCGCTTGCCGATCTCCAGGCGACCCGCGCCGAGCAGCGCCAACGTCGAGCCCCGCTCCCCGGCGCCGAGGAAGATGCAGTCCCCCGGGCTCGCGCCCACCGCGGCGGGGAGGCCGGCGCGCTCGGCGTCGGACAGGTTCTTCGCGACGCCACCGAGGGTGCCGTCCGCGCCGACCGTCACATACGCCAGACCCTTGGCGCCGCGGGCCTTGGCCCAGTCCTGCCAGGCGTCGAGTTCGCGACGGGTCTGTGCTGCGCCGCCGGGCATGACGACCGCTCCGACGTGCTCGGATTGAAACACCCGGAACTGCGTCTGCGCGAAGTACGCGGTCAGGTCGACGAGCTCACACCCGAAGCGCAGGTCTGGTTTGTCCGAGCCGAAACGCGACTCGGCTTCGTGCCAGCTCAGGTGCGGGATCGGGGCCGGGATCTCATACCCCGCCACCTCACGCCAGAGCGCGCGCAGGACCTGCTCGGCGACGGCCAGGATGTCCGCGCGCTCGCAGAACGACATCTCGATGTCGAGCTGGGTGAACTCGGGCTGGCGGTCGGCCCGGAAGTCCTCGTCCCGGAAGCAGCGCGCGATTTGGTAGTACCGCTCCAGCCCCGCGACCATCAGCAGTTGCTTGAACAATTGCGGGGACTGCGGCAGCGCGTACCAGGTACCGGGCTGCAACCGAACCGGCACCAGGAAGTCGCGGGCGCCCTCGGGGGTGGAGCGGGTCAGGTACGGGGTGTCGATGTCAAGAAAACCCGCCTCGTCCATCACGCGGCGGATCACCGAGGTGGCCTTGGCCCGCAGCCGGATGTTCGCTGCCATGCCGCCGCGGCGTAGGTCCAGGTAGCGGTACTTCAGCCGCGCTTCCTCCGACACGGTGCCGGCGCCATGGTCGTCAATCGGAAACGGCAGCGGTGCCGCCGTTGACAGGACGATCACCTCATCGGCGATCACCTCGATCTCCCCGGTCGCCAGGTTCGGGTTGGCGTTGCCGTCGGGGCGCGCCTCGATATGGCCGCTCACCTGCAGGCAGTACTCGTTGCGCAGACCGTGTGCCACGGCCTCGTCGCGCACGACGACCTGCACCAGGCCGGAGGCGTCGCGCAGGTCGAGAAACGCGACGCCGCCGTGGTCGCGCCGGTGGGCCACCCACCCGGCCAGAGTCACGGTGGTTCCCGCGTCACCCGCGCGCAGCGAGCCCGCGGTGTGCGTGCGCATCATGAGTCGATTCTCTTTCCCATCACATCCCGCCCGCGGCGCCCGGCGACCTGAGCGCCCGCCGAGACTATCCGGTCGGCCCGGACTCACCGCGGCGCGAGCGCCACCCGCCCGGTGTGATCCCTAGACTGAGCGTCGCGCCGCGGGCGCTGTCCCGGTGGGGATGGCCGAGTCGCGCGTTGACGTGCAGGTGAGAACGAAGGGTAGCCAGGTGGCCGGGAGCGGAAAGCAGACCAGCGCGGAGCGGCGCAAGGAGCGGGCTGCAGCAGAGCGCGCGGCCGCGATCCGGGCGCGCCGAGCGCGCCGGACCAAGATGCTCACCGGCGCCGTCGTCGGGGTGCTCGTCCTCGCCCTGGTGGGCGGCGGCGTCGTCGGCGCGATGGCCCTCTTCGACAGCGACGGTGACACGGTGACGACGCTGGGCGATGCGACTCCCAGCACCGAGCCCACGCTCACCGCCACCCCAACGCCGCCACCCCCGGGGAAAGCCGCCTGCATCTACCTGACCGATCCCCGTGGTTCCAGTGGGGTCGACGCCGGGACACCGCCGGAGTTCGCGGACACCGAGACCCCGCAGTTCGTCACGATGACCATCAACAAGAAACCGGTCGTGATCGAGCTCGACCCGGCCGCGGCCCCGTGCGCGGTGAACTCGTTCGTGCACCTGGCCGAGAAGGAGTACTTCAACGACACCCCGTGCCATCGTGAGCTCAACGCTCCGGGCAATTACGTGCTCCAGTGCGGTGACCCGACCGGCACTGGTTCCGGCGGCCCCGGGTACTTCTTCGTTGATGAGAACCTCTCCGGCGCCACCTACGAAAAAGGCGTCATCGCGATGGCCAACTCCGGGCCCAACACCAACGGCAGCCAGTTCTTCATGATGTTCGACGACTCCGGATTCCCGCCGGCCTACGTTCCGTTCGGCAAGATCATCTCCGGGATCGAGGTGCTGACGAAGATCGGTGAGGCGGGTGTCACCGGGCCGTCGAACGACACCCCCAAGGAAAAGGTCACCATCGCCAAGGTGGCGGTCAGCACCAAAAAGCCGGAGGCCTGAGCGCTGTGGACACTGCTGCGTCGGAGTCCGCGACGGCGACGCCGGAGGAGTCCACGCCGTCGGGGGAACCGCAGGAGCCGACGATGGCCGGGACACCTGCACAAGCCGAGGCATCCGCCGACATTCCCAGCCCGGCCGACATTCCCACCCCGGCCGACATTCCCAGCCCGGCCGACATTGCCCCGCTGGTGGCTGAGATCGACACGGCAGTCCAGGAGGCCAACGCCTCCTCCGTCGGCGACACGGCAGTTGACACGGCCAACGCCTCCTCCGTCGGCGACACGGCGGGTGACACGACATGGGGGTACGTCGACCCCGACGGCACCGTCTACGTCCGCACCGCGGACGGGCCGCGGGCGATCGGGTCGTGGCAGGCCGGATCGTCTCTGGAGGCTCTGGAGTTCTACCGGCGCCGCTTCGACGGCCTCGTCGTCGAGGTGCACACCCTCACTCGCCGCATCGCCGAGACGGACGTACCGCCCAAGGAAGCCAGCTCGGCCATCGAGCGCCTGCGAGCAAGCATCGCCGAGGCGACCGTGATCGGGGACCTGGACGGACTCACCGCCCAGGTTGACGCCTTGACCGAACTGGCCCGCACCCGCGCCGAGCAGATCCGGGCGGCCAAGGCAGCGGCGACGGCTGAGGCAAAAAAAGTTAAGGAACGCATCGTCGCCGACGCCGAAGCCATCGCGGCCGGCACCGAATGGAAGATCGGCAGTGACCGGCTGCGGGTCCTGCTCGAGGAGTGGAAGGGCGTTGCCCGACTGGACCGCAAATCCGACGACGAGCTCTGGACGCGGTTCTCGGTGGCCCGCTCGACCTACGGCAAGCGTCGCAAGGCCCACTACGCCGAGCTGACCGCCACCCGCGACAGCGCGCGCTCGGCCAAGGAAGCCCTGGTGGCCAAAGCCGAGGCGCTCGCGAACTCCACCGACTGGGGCGCCACCGCGGCCTCCTATCGCGCCCTCATGACCACCTGGAAGGCCGCTGGGCGCGCCCGAAAAGAAACCGACGACGAGCTCTGGACCCGTTTCCGCGCCGCGCAGGACGGATTCTTCGCCGCCCGCACCGCGGCGCTGTCCGCGCGGGACTCCGAACACGCCGGCAATCTCGCCGCCAAGGAGGACCTGCTGGGTCAGGCCGAGCGTCTGCTCCCCGTCAGCGACGCCCGCTCCGCCCGCAACGCCTTGCGCACCCTGGTGCAGAAGTGGGACGCGATCGGACACGTGCCCCGTGAGGCCAAACCCAAGCTGGAGCGCCGTCTGGCAGTGGTGGAAGCCGCCATCACCGAGGCGGAGGAGATCACCCGCAAGCGCAGCAACCCGGCCGCCAAGGCCCGCGCCCAGCAGACTGTCGACGCCCTGTTGGCCGCGATCGCCGGCTATGAGTCCAAGGCTGCCAAGGCGCAGACCGCCGGGAACGCCAAGGCCCAGGCAGAGGCCACCGCCTCCGCGCAGGCGCGGCGGGAGTGGCTTCTCGAGGCCGAACGCCTGTTAGGGGAGTTCGCCTGACCCATCTTCTGTATGCGTGTCGGGCCCTCGTGCGCCCGCGATGGCCCGACACGCATACAGAAGTCGCGGCTACGCGCCCGCGGCGCCGGTGACCCGGTAGGCGTCGAAGACCCCCTCGACCCCGCGCACGGCACGTAAGACGTGCCCAAGATGGCGCGGGTCGCCCATCTCGAAGGTGAACTTGCTGACCGCAATCCGGTCGCGGGTGGTGCTCACCGAAGCGGCCAGGATGTTCACGTGCTGGTCGGAGAGGACGCGCGTGATGTCCGAGAGCAGGCGGGAGCGGTCCAGCGCCTCCACCGCAATCGCGACCAGGAACACCGAGGACGCGGTCGGGGCCCACTCCACCTCGACCATGCGTTCACGCTCGGATTCCAGTGACCCAACATTGCCGCAGTCGCCGCGGTGCACCGACACCCCGCTGCCGCGGGTCACGAAACCGGTGATCTCATCGCCCGGCACCGGAGTGCAGCAGCGCGCCAGCTTCACCCACACCTCGTCGACCCCGCGCACCTGCACGCCGGGATCGCCGTGCGAGCGGCTGCGCCCGCGTGCCTTGGTCGGGGAGATCGCCTCCGCCACATCCTCGGTGGTGGACTCGGTGCCGCCCAGGGATTGCACGAGCCGGGCGACGACGGCCTGCGCCGAGTTGTGGCCCTCACCGACCGCCGCGTAGAGCGCGGAGATGTCTGCCAGGCGCAACTCGTGGGCGATCGCAGTGAGCGACTCGGAGGTGAGCAGTCGCTGGATCGGCAGCCCCTGCTTGCGCATTGCGCGGGCGATCTGCTCCTTGCCGCGCTCGACGGCCTCCTCGCGGCGCTCTTTGGAGAACCACTGCTTGATCTTGTTGCGGGCGCGCGGGCTCGCCGCAAAATCCAGCCAGTCCCGGCTCGGGCCGGAGCCCGGGCCGGTGGGCTTGGCGGTGAAGATCTCCACCACATCGCCGTTGGCGAGTTTGCTCTCCAGCGGCACCAGGCGCCCGTTCACGCGCGCCCCGATGCAGCGGTGCCCGACCTCGGTGTGCACCGCGTACGCCAGGTCGACCGAGGTGGACCCGCCGGGCAGCGCGATCACGTCGCCGGCCGGGGTGAACACGAACACCTCGGTGGTCGAGAGGTCGAAGCGCAGTGACTCGAGGAACTCCCCCGGGTCGGCGGTCTCGTTCTGCCAGTCCAACAACTGGCGCAGCCACACCATGTCCTCACCGGCGGCCTTGTCCCCGTTGCCGGTCGAGGTACCGGAGGCGCCCGTGCCGGAGGCGCTGGACTGTTCCTTGTACTTCCAGTGCGCCGCGACGCCGTACTCCGCGCGCCGGTGCATCGCGTGGGTGCGGATCTGCAATTCGACGGGTTTGCCTTCGGGCCCGATGACCGTGGTGTGCAGGGACTGGTACATGTTGAACTTGGGCATCGCGATGTAGTCCTTGAACCGCCCCGGTACGGGGTTCCAGCGCGCGTGCAGCGCGCCGAGCGTCGCGTAGCAGTCGCGCACCGACTCCACCAGGATCCGGATCCCGACCAGGTCGTAGATGTCGGTGAACTCCCGCCCGCGCACGATCATCTTCTGGTAGATCGAGTAGTAGTGCTTGGGCCGCCCGGTGACCCGCGACTTGATCCGCGAGGCCTTGAGGTCCTCGGAGACCTGTTCGATCACGGCGTCGAGGTAGGAATCCCGGCTCGGGGCCCGGTCGGCGACCAGGCGCACGATCTCGTCGTACATCTTCGGGTACAGGGTGGCGAAGGCCAGGTCCTCCAGCTCCCACTTCACCGTGTTCATTCCGAGGCGGTGCGCGAGAGGGGCGAAGATTTCCAGGGTCTCGCGCGAGGTCTTCTCCTGCTTGGCCTGGGGCATGTAGCGCAGGGTCCGCATGTTGTGCAGCCGGTCGGCGAGCTTGATCACCAGCACCCGGATGTCGCGGGCCATCGCGATGACCATCTTGCGGACGGTCTCGGCCTGCGCCGCGTCACCGTAGGTGACCTTGTCCAGCTTGGTGACCCCGTCGACCAGGGTGGCGATCTCGGCGCCGAAATCCACCTCGAGGGCCGACAGGGTGTAGTCGGTGTCCTCGACGGTGTCGTGCAGCAGCGCCGCGCACAGCGTCGGTGGTTCCATCCCGAGTTCGGCGAGGATCGTCGCGACCGAGAGCGGGTGAGTGATGTACGGGTCCCCGCTCTTGCGCAGCTGGCCGCGGTGGGCCTCCTCGGCAATCTCATAGGCGCGCTCCAGGATCCGCAGGTCAGCCTTGGGGTGGCTGGCCCGTACCACGCGGAACAGCGGCTCGAGCACCGGGTTGAACGACGGGGTGCGTGCGCTGCCGATCCTGGCCAGCCGCGCCCGGACCCGCCGCGTGGCTGCCGGGTCCGAGGCCGGCGCGACGGGCGGCGGCGGAGGTACCACAGGTGGAAGGGCCGCTTCGCTCACGACCTCTCCCTCCTGCCGGTGCGGGGTGCACACGTTGGGTGCCTCCCAGCTTAACTCCTAGCCACCCTGCAGCGAGGTGACCTGCAGGTCTGCCAGGCGTGCCCGACCTTGCAGTGCGGGGAGCTCGATCAGCACCAGCGCGCCGACCACCTCGGCACCGGAGGAATCCACCAGCTGGCGGGTCGCCTGCAGAGTGCCGCCGGTAGCCAGGACATCGTCCACGATCAGCACCCGCTGCCCGGGCGTGAGCGCGTCCAGGTGCATGTGCAGCACCGCCTCGCCGTACTCCAGGGCGTAGGCCACGGAGCGGGTGGCGGCCGGCAGCTTGCCGGGCTTGCGCACCGGGACGAATCCGATGCCCAGGGCCAACGCCAGTGGGGCGCCGAGGATGAAACCCCGCGCCTCCACGGCGACGATCGCCTCCGGCGCCGTCGCGCGGGCAGCCTCGGTAAGTTCCGCCAGCACAGCCGCGAAGGCTGCTCCGTCGGCCAGCACCGGGGCGATGTCCTTGAACCGGATGCCCGGAATCGGAAAATCGTCGATCTCGCGAATCAGGTCCCGCCAGCTGCTCACCTCTTCTTCGACCGCTGCGATCTTGTCCCACCCTTCTTGGGCTGCGGTCGAGTGCCGGCCGTCGGGGCCGTCGCGGGTGCCGGACGCGCCGCGGGCACTGCGGCGGACTCAGCGGCAGGACTGTCCTTGCGCCCGCCCTGACGGGCCGCCGCGCGCTTGGCGAGATTCACCATCGCGGGCTCGCGCTCCTTGAGCGCGGCCACGATCGGGGGCGCCAGGCACACCGAGGAGTAAGCACCGACCGCCAGCCCGACGAACAGCACCAGGGCCAGGTCCTTCAGAGTCCCGGCGCCAAGCAATCCGGCGCCGACGAACAACAACCCGCCGACCGGGAGCAGCGCGATCACCGTGGTGTTGATCGAGCGCGCCAAGGTCTGGTTCACCGCGAGGTTGGTGGCGGCGCTGTAACTCATCCGGTTGGTCTTGGTGAGGTCGGCGGTGTTCTCCTTGACCTTGTCGAAGACCACCACGGTGTCGTAGAGCGAATACCCCAGGATCGTCAGCAGGCCGATCACCGTCGCCGGGGTGACGGTGAAGCCGACGAGGGCATAGATGCCGGTGGTCACGATCAGGTCGTGCAGCAACGCCGCGATTGCCCCCACCACCATCTTTGGCTCGAAGACGAAGGCGAGGTAGATCGAGACCCCGATCAGGAAGATCACCAGCGACTGCAGCGCCTTCTTGGTGACGTCGTCCCCCCACGTCGGCCCGACCACCTGCGTGGTGACGTCCTCGGCCGTAACCGCGAGCTCGGCGGCGAGCGCGGTCGCCACCACGGCGGCCTCCTCGGCGCTGGTCGTCGCGGTCTCCACCCGGACCCGGGTGTCCCCCAGTTTCTGCACCTTCGGATCCTCGGCGCCCACGGCCTCGACCGCGCCGCGGACCTGTTCCACGTCGATCGAGGACGGCGACTGCGCCTCGAAGACCGAACCGCCGTCGAACTCCACCCCCAGCTCCAGCTGGCGCACCCCCAGCCCCAGCACGGACAGCGCGATCAGCGCGATACTGATCCAGGCGAACATGCGCCCGCGCCCGATGAAGTTGAAGCTACGGCGCCCGCTCTGCAGGTCCGCGCCGAGCTCGGCCATCCGCGACATCTCAGGCTCCCTTGGCCGACGCGGGAGCAGCGCAGCGCAGCCCCAGGTTCGCGGGGGCCAAGCCCGACCACGGGTGGCCCTTGGCGAAGAACGCCTTGCGCGTCGCCAGGGCCACCAGCGGGCGGGTGAACAGGAAGATCACCGCGATGTCGATCAGCGTCATCAGCCCGAGGGTGAAGGCGAAACCCTTCACCTCGGCAACGGAGAAGAAGTACAGCACCGCGGCCGCGAGGAAGGAGACGAAGTTCGCGGTGATGATCGTGCGCCGGGCGCGCAGCCAGCCGGCGTCGGCGGCCGCCCGCGGGCTTCGCCCATCGCGGATCTCGTCCCGGATCCGCTCGAAGTACACGACGAAGGAGTCCGCGGTGATCCCGATGGCCACGATCAACCCGGCGATCCCGGCGAGGGAAAGCCGGTACCCCAGCGCACCGTCGGTTCCGAGCAGGCAGACCGAGATCCACGCCATTCCCGCCGCCACGGCCAGGCCGGCCATCGCGATGGCCCCCAGTGCACGGTAGTAGAAGATCCCGTACGCCACCACGAGGACCATCCCGATGATCCCCGCGATCAATCCGCCCTGCAGTTGGTCCTCGCCGAGGGTGGCCGAGATCGTGGAGACGGTGCTTTTCTCGAACGCCAGCGGGAGCGCACCAAACTTGAGCACGTTGGCCAGATCCTCGGAGGAGTCCTTGTCGAATGCCCCAGAGATGATGGCGTTGCCATCGGTGATCGCCTCGGTCACGCTCGGCGCCGAGTAGACGACGCCGTCGAGCACGATGGCGACCTGATTGGTCGGCGGTGGCAGTGCCAGCGCGCTCTGCGTCAGCTCGGCGAAGGCGCGTTGACCCTCGTTGTCCAGATCGAGGTTGATCACCCAGGTCGCGATGCCACCGGGGAGCAGGCCGGCGTCGGCGCTGTCGATCTGGGTGCCCTGCACCTTGCTCGGTCCCAGGATGTACTTGAAGGCGCCCTCGCGGTCACACGCGACGACGATCTCCTCGGGCTTGGCCGTATCGGCGCCCTGACGCGAGGCCGGGTTCGCGCAGTCCGTCACCGCGTAGGCGAAGCGCACACCTTCGGGGATCGCGGCGCCGACCGCCTTTTCCAATGCCTCGGTGGTGGCGGGGTCCAGGCCCGGGCCTTCCAGCGGGGCCGTGCTCGTCGGGCTCGGCGCCGCCGACGGGCCTGATGACCTCGCCGGGGTCGGTGTGGGGGAGGACGTCGGTGAGTCAACCGAACGCAGTGCCCCCGAACCCAGCTCTCCCGAACGCAGCTCCCCCGAACGCAGTGCCCCAGCGCTCACCCGCGAGCGATCCGTCGAGCGCGGCGACGGAGCGACGCTCGAGACGGGCGCCGGGCCCTCCTTCGGTTCGGCGTCGGCGTCGGCGTCGGACTTTTTCCCGCCCTTCTTGGTATCCCCGTCCCCGCCGTCCTGCGCGACGTCACTGTCACTCGGTACCTCCGAGAGCCCGGGGTCGCCGGCGAGCAGGACCGGGCGGAAGCGCAGCAGCGCGGTCTGCCCGACCTGCGCGACGATCTCGGCGGAGTTCTGACCCGGAACGCTCACCACAATGTTGTCCGAGCCGAGGGTGGTCACCTGGGCCTCGGAGACGCCGAAACCGTTGACCCGCTGGCGAATGATCTTCACCGCCTGGGACATCGCGGCACCGGTGACCTTGCCGTCTCCTTCGGTGGCCTTGGCGGTCAGGGTGACACTGGTCCCCCCGGCCAGGTCGATCGCGAGCCGCGGGGTCCTCGCGTCGGCGCCGATCATCGCCGCGGTGCCGCCGATCAGCAGCACACCCGTCACCGCGAGCGCCCGGCGCGGGCCCCTGGTCGCCGACTTCAGTGCGGACACAGCGCAGACCTCAGCCCTTGGTGAGCGAAGTGGGGCCCTCGTCCGGCTCGCCCGCGCCAGCCTGCTCCTCGGGGGCTTCCGCGGCGGCCTGCTGCGCCGGGATGATCCGGCCCACCGCGGCCTTCATGACCTTGACGATGACCCCGGGCGCCACCTCGAGGAGCATCTCGTCCTCGGTCACGGACGTCACGGTGCCGAACAGGCCTGCGGTGGTGATGACCTCCACGCCGGGCAGCAGGTTCTGGCGAATGTCGGCCGCCCTGCGATTGCGGGTCTGCGAAGGGCGCAGGACCAGCAGATAGAACGCGAGCAACAACAAGGTGATGGGCAGAACTGCTTCCACGGCGGGCGGACAACCTTCCAACACTGGATCGACCGGCGATCTGGGAGACCCCGGACCGGTCATGACAACTGCAGGAGTCTAGGGCGTCGGGTTTTCCGGGGCCTGTGCCGCGCCCGGCAGGCGCCCGACCTCGGCGTCGAAGAGCGGCAACGCTCCCCCGGCCGCCCCGCGCGGTGCGGTCAACCCCAGGTGGGCCCACGCGGCCGGGGTGGCAACTCGCCCGCGCGGGGTGCGGGCCAGCAGCCCGGCCCGTACCAGGAACGGCTCGGCCACCTCCTCCACGGTCTCCGGCTCCTCCCCGACGGCGACCGCGAGCGTGGAGAGCCCGACCGGGCCGCCGCCGAACCGGCGCAGCAAGGCATCCAGCACCGCCCGGTCCAGGCGGTCCAGGCCCAGTGCGTCGACGTCGTAGAGGGTGAGTGCGGCGTGCGCGATCTCCTCGGTCACCACCCCGTCGGCGCGGACCTGGGCAAAATCGCGGACGCGGCGCAGTAGCCGGTTCGCGATGCGCGGGGTCCCCCGCGACCGCGTGGCGATCTCCGTGGCTCCGCGCGCATCCAGCGGTACCTCGAGCAGGCCCGAGGAGCGGCGCAGCACCTGCTCCAACTCGCCGGGGGCGTAGAAGTCCATGTGGGCGGTGAACCCGAACCGGTCGCGCAGGGGGCCCGGCAGCAGACCGGCCCGGGTGGTGGCGCCGACCAGGGTGAACGGCGGAATCTCCAGCGGGATCGCCGTGGCGCCGGCACCCTTGCCGACGATGACGTCGACCCGAAAGTCCTCCATCGCCATGTACAGCATTTCCTCCGCCGGGCGGGCCATCCGGTGAATCTCGTCGAGGAAGAGCACCTCGCCCTCGCTCAGCGAGGACAGCAAGGCGGCGAGATCACCCGCATGCTGGATCGCCGGGCCGCTGGTCACCCGCAACGGCATCCCCAGTTCGGCGGCGACGATCATCGCCAGCGTGGTCTTGCCCAGGCCGGGTGGGCCCGAGAGCAGCAGGTGGTCCGGCGGGCGGGCGCGTAAGCGGGCGGCGTCCAGGACCAGGGAGAGTTGTTCGCGGACCCGGTGCTGGCCGATGAACTCCGCCAGGCGCTTGGGGCGTAGCGCGGACTCGATGGCCTGTTCGTCGAGTTGCACCGCAGCATCGACGAGGCTCTCACCCTGATGCGGGATCGCCGGGCGCGTCACCGCCCGCCGCCGAGGGTCTTCAAGGCCAACCGCAGCATGGCAGCGACTTCGGTCGCCGTCCCGGCCTCGGAGGCGTCCGCCGCGACCGTGTCCAGCGCCTGCTCGGCCTCCCGGGTGGACCACCCGAGGTTGAGCAGTGCACCGTGGACCTGGGTGCGCCAGGTGTCCTCGACCGCGCCGACCTGGGCCGGTACCGAGCCGGTGAGCTGACGCGGCGGACCGAGCCGATCCTTGAGCTCGAGGACGATGCGCTGGGCGCCCTTGCGTCCGATCCCGGACACCTTCATCAGTGCGTTCAGATCGTCAGCCGCGACAGCTCGCCGCAACGTATCCGGCTCGTGGACGGCAAGGATGCCCTGCGCGAGCCGAGCGCCGATGCCCGAGACGGCCATCAGTTGCTCGAAGACCACGCGCTCGTCCTCGGTGGCGAAGCCGTAGAGCGTCAGGGACTCCTCGCGCACGATGAGGCAGGCCGCGAGGTGCGCGTGATCCCCGATCCGCAGGCCGGCGAGAGTGTTCGGGGTGGCGCCGACCGAGAGGCCGATGCCGCCCACCGCGATCACGGCCGCCTCGGGGCCGATCGAGACGACCGGACCGCTGACGAAACTGATCATCGTCTTCCCTTCGCCGCGCTCATCGGACGCCCTTCGGCAGCCGCGATGGTGGTACCGAAGCACAAGCCGCCGACAGTCTCGCTGCGGCTCCCCCGCGCCAGATGTGACAGATCGCCAGCGCGAGGGCGTCCGCGGCGTCGGCAGGTTCGGGCGCCGTGCTCAGGCGCAGCAATCGGGTGACCATGACGGCCACCTGGTCCTTGCCCGCGCGCCCACTCCCGCTGACCGCGGCCTTGACCTCGCTCGGGGTGTGCAGGGCGACCGGTAGACCCCGCCGGGCCGCACACACGATCGCGACCGCCCCGGCCTGGGCCGTGCCCATGACCGTGCGGACGTTGTGCTGGCTGAAGACCCGCTCCACGGCCACCGCGTCGGGGCCGTAGGCATCCAGGAACGCGTCGATCCCGCGCTCGAGCTCCACCAGTCGGGTGCCGATGTCCGCAGTGTGGGCGGTGCGCACGACGTCGACCGCGACAAGTGTGAGCGGACGCCCCGCCATGCCGTCCACCACGCCGACCCCGCACCGGGTCAGCCCCGGGTCGACCCCCAGCACACGCATGGACCCCCCAGAGCTGCCGACGATGCCCGAACATGTGTTCTACCGGCAACGGTACGGGCGGCCGGGGCGCCAACTCGGCAACGACGCGCGGAGCGCTCTGCGACACCAGAAGCCGAGCGCCTCAGCGCTCGACGTCGAGATCTGCCGGCAGCACCACGAAGGCCTCGCCGTACAGGGGGCGTACGGCGCGAAAGTGTCGCGTGTTCAGGGTCAGCACGCGCACGGTTCGCAATCTGGCGGCGAGCACCATCAGGGTCGCGTCAGCCAGGCCGAGCCTGAGATCTCGGTAGCGGGCCGCGAGCTCAGCAACGGCGCGTCGCTCGCTCAGGTCCAGGCACGCCACCTCGAAGGTCCCCTCTGCCAGGTCGCGCAAGAAAGCGAGTTCGACGTCGACACCGAGGCGATCACCGATGAGGTAGTCGGCCTCCTGGGCCGCTGCCTCGCAGGTCATCAGCGGGCCCGGCTCGGCGTCCAGCACCGCCACCACCCCGCGGTGGTCAGGGTCTGCCAGATTTGCCTGGGCATACAGCGCCCCGGCGTCGACGATCAGCGTCACCGGCCGCGCAATCGAGCCTCGACTGCGTCCGGATCCGGGCGGGAGTACGCAGCTCCCGATCCCAGGCCGCGGCTGTGAAAGCGCCGCTCGGGGGCGCGCGCCGCGATCGTGGGGACCGCGGCGCCGTTGAGATGCGGCAGCGCGCGCCCCGCTTGGGAGGCCCCCCCGCGCCACCCGGCGGCCACCACCGGCGTGGGGGGCACGCTGGTTT
>JBQTII010000100.1:0-13383 GCA_052388275.1 Sporichthyaceae bacterium
ACATCCGCCAGTGGTCGCACGGCGAGGTCAAGAAGCCCGAGACCATCAACTACCGCACGCTCAAGCCCGAGAAGGACGGCTTGTTCTGCGAGAAGATCTTCGGTCCCACCCGGGACTGGGAGTGCTACTGCGGCAAGTACAAGCGCGTGCGCTTCAAGGGGATCATCTGCGAGCGCTGCGGCGTCGAGGTCACGCGCGCCAAGGTGCGCCGCGAGCGGATGGGCCACATCGAGCTCGCCGCGCCCGTCACGCACATCTGGTATTTCAAGGGCGTCCCGAGCCGTCTTGGCTACCTGCTGGACCTGGCGCCGAAGGACCTGGAGAAGGTCATCTACTTCGCCGCCTACATGATCACCCGGGTCGACGAGGAGGCACGTCACCGTGACCTGTCCTCACTCGAGGCGCACCTGAGCGTCGAGCGCGGCCAGATCGAGAACAAGCGCGACGCGGACCTGGAGGCCCGCTCCACCAAGCTGGAGACCGACCTCGGTGAGCTCGAGGCGGCGGGGGCGAAGTCCGACGTCAAGCGCAAGGTCAAGGAAGGTGCCGAGCGCGAGCTCAAGCAGATCCGCGACCGTGCGCAGCGCGAGCTGGACCGCATCGATGACGTCTGGACCCGCTTCAAGAACCTCAAGGTCCAGGACCTCGAGGGCGACGAAATGCTGTACCGGGAGATGCGGGACCGCTTCGGTCAGTACTTCGAGGGCGGCATGGGCGCGGCAGCGATCCAGAAGCGCCTGGAGTCCTTCGACCTCGAGGCCGAGGCCGAGAAGCTGCGCGAGATCATCCGCAGCGGGAAGGGTCAGAAGAAGACCCGCGCGCTCAAGCGGCTCAAGGTGGTCTCGGCGTTCCTGTCCACCACCAACTCCCCGATGGGCATGGTGCTGGATGCCGTCCCGGTCATCCCGCCGGACCTGCGTCCGATGGTCCAGCTCGACGGTGGCCGCTTCGCCACCTCCGACCTGAACGACCTGTACCGCCGAGTGATCAACCGGAACAACCGCCTCAAGCGCCTGCTCGACCTCGGGGCGCCGGAGATCATCGTCAACAACGAGAAGCGCATGCTTCAGGAGGCCGTCGACGCGTTGTTCGACAACGGCCGCCGCGGTCGTCCGGTCACCGGGCCGGGCAACCGTCCGCTCAAGTCGCTCTCGGACATGCTCAAGGGCAAGCAGGGCCGGTTCCGCCAGAACCTGCTCGGCAAGCGCGTGGACTACTCCGGCCGCAGCGTCATCGTCGTCGGCCCGCAGCTCAAGCTGCACCAGTGCGGTCTGCCCAAGGCCATGGCCCTGGAGCTGTTCAAGCCGTTCGTCATGAAGCGCCTGGTCGACCTCAACCACGCGCAGAACATCAAGAGCGCCAAGCGCATGGTCGAGCGTGCCCGCCCGGTCGTGTGGGACGTGCTCGAGGAGGTCATCGCCGAGCACCCGGTGCTGCTCAACCGCGCCCCGACGCTGCACCGCCTCGGTATCCAGGCCTTCGAGCCGCAGCTGATCGAGGGCAAGGCCATCCAGATCCACCCGCTGGTCTGCTCGGCCTTCAACGCCGACTTCGACGGCGACCAGATGGCCGTGCACCTGCCGCTGTCCGCGGAGGCGCAGGCCGAGGCCCGCATCCTGATGCTGTCCAGCAACAACATCCTCAAGCCCTCGGACGGCAAGCCGGTCACCATGCCCACCCAGGACATGATCATCGGTCTGTTCTTCCTGACCGGCGACCGGGGCGACATGGCCGGCAACGGCCGCGTCTTCGGCACGGTGTCCGAGGCGCTGATGGCCTACGACTGCGGCGAGCTGGACCTGCAGGCACGCATCAAGGTCCGCTTCAAGGACCTGGTGCCCCCGCGCTCCTGGGTGGCCCCGGAGGGCTACGTGAGCGGCGACCCGGTCCTGCTGGAGACCTCGCTGGGTCGCGCCCTGTTCAACGAGACCCTGCCGCCGGACTATCCGTACATCGAGGCGGAGGTCGGCAAGAAACAGCTCTCGGTCATCATCAACGACCTCTGTGAGCGCTACCCCAAGGTGTCGGTGGCCGCGACCCTGGACGCGCTCAAGGCGGCCGGCTTCCACTGGGCCACCCGTTCGGGGGTCACGGTCTCCATTGGAGACGTGGTCACTCCGCCGGAGAAGGCACAGATTTTGGAGGAGTACGAGGGCCGGGCGGAGAAGATCCAGCGCCAGTTCGAGAAGGGTTTGATCACCGACGACGAGCGCCGCCAGGAGCTGATCGAGGTCTGGACCCAGGCCACCAATGTCGTGGCGTCGGCGATGGAGAAGAACTTCACCAAGATCAACCCGATCTCGATCATGATCGAGTCCGGCGCCCGCGGAAACATGATGCAGGTCCGCCAGATCGCCGGTATGCGCGGCCTGGTGGCCAACCCCAAGGGCGAGATCATCCCGCGGCCGATCAAGTCGAACTTCCGCGAGGGCCTGTCCGTGCTGGAGTTCTTCATCTCCACCCACGGCGCCCGCAAGGGCCTGGCCGACACCGCGCTGCGGACGGCGGACTCGGGGTACCTGACCCGCCGGCTGGTGGACGTCAGCCAGGACGTGATCATTCGCGAGGAGGACTGCGGTACCGAGCGCGGCCTGGTCACGGCGATTGCCTCGCGCAATGCCGAGGGAGTGCTGCGCAAGCTGGAGCACGTCGACACGAACGTGGTCTCGCGCAACCTCTCCGAGGACGTGTCGGCCGGTGGTCGCGTGGTGGCCGCCGCGGGCACCGATGTCACCAACATCCTGCTCGACGAGCTCATCGGGCTAGGCATTGAGAACGTGCGGGTGCGCTCGATCCTGACGTGCCAGTCCAAGGTCGGCACCTGCGCTATGTGCTACGGCCGCTCCCTGGCCGCCGGAAAACTCGTCGACATCGGTGAGGCGGTCGGCATCATCGCCGCCCAGTCGATCGGTGAGCCCGGCACGCAGCTCACGATGCGCACCTTCCACACCGGCGGTGTCGCCGGTGAGGACATCACCCACGGCCTGCCGCGCGTCGTGGAGCTGTTCGAGGCGCGCCAGCCCAAGGGTGTCGCCCCGATCAGCGAGGTCGCCGGTGTGGTCCGGATCGATGACTCGGACAAGGCGCGCAAGATCGTGGTCGTGCCCGATGACGGCAGCGAGGAGCGGGCCTACCCGGTCTCCAAGCGCAGCCGCCTCACCGTCGAGGAAGGCCAGCACGTCGAGGTCGGGCAGAAGCTGCTGGTCGGTGCCGCGAACCCGCACGAGGTGCTGCGCATCCTCGGGCAGCGCGCCGTGCAGGAACACCTGGTCGACGAGGTCCAATCCGTCTACCGCTCCCAGGGCGTGTCCATCCACGACAAGCACATCGAGATCATCATCCGGCAGATGCTGCGCCGGGTGACGGTCATCGAGTCCGGCGACGCGGAACTGCTGCCGGGCGAGCTCGTCGAGCGTGGCCGCTTCGAGGCGGAGAACCGCCGCGTGGTCGCCGAGGGCGGGCAGCCGGCCTCCGGCCGTCCGCAGCTGATGGGCATCACCAAGGCCTCACTGGCCACCGAGTCCTGGCTCTCGGCAGCCTCCTTCCAGGAGACCACCCGGGTGCTCACGGACGCGGCGATCCACGCCAAGAGCGATCCGCTGTTGGGCCTGAAGGAGAACGTGATCATCGGCAAGCTCATCCCGGCCGGTACCGGCATGCCGCGTTACCGCAACATTCGGGTGGAGCCCACCGAGGAGGCCAAGGCCGCGCTGTACTCGATCGCCGGGTATGACGAGCCCGAGTACGCGGGGTTTGGTGGCGGGTCCGGCGACGCGATCCGCCTGGAGGACTACGACTTCGGCAATTACAGCAACTGAGGTAGCTCCACGCGAGAATCGGCCGGTACCCCGCGGGGTGCCGGCCGATCTTCGCTCTTGGCCTACCGGTCAGCAGGTGAGGATCAGGTGCGAGTGGACTCCCCAGGCCGCCAGATCCTGGGGGTCACTGGTGAGAGCCCGAGCGCCCGAGGCCTGTACGAGCATCGCCACGTGGCCGTCCACGACGTCGGTGGCGTCCCGATCGGCGGCGAGCAGCCCGATCTGACGGGCGCTGACCGGGGCGAGCGCGAACTCATCGATCGCGTCGGCTCCCAGCAACCGGGCGAGGCGAGCTTGGCGTGGACCTCCGCGCCACACCTGGGCGATGACCGCCGAGCTGGTACTCACGCGCACCGCTCCGGTCAGCGCGAGAGCGACAATCTCCCGCACCCGCTGGTCGTTCTTCTCCCAGGCAATGAACGCGCCGGCGTCGAACACGAACTCGGGCCGGTCGCTGCGCTCACCCGGCATCGGCTACCTGCTGCGACGTCGAGCGCGCCATTGCCTCGCTCACCCACTCGGGAGATCGTCCTAGCGCGTCAGCCAGCCAGTCCAGCGTGGCGGTGGTGACTGGGCTCTCGGCCCGCATCGTGTCGAGCTCGGCGATCAGCTCGCCGCGCCCCAATGCCTTTCGGCGCATCGCGTCGGCGACCCAGGCGCTCACCGATTGTGCGCGCCCGGCTGCGACCTCGGCATTGGCGAGAGCGGCGAGGTCATCGTCCACCGACACCGTCAGTCGCTTCATAACGTCAGCATACAACGTTATGCGTACCCAGGCCGAAGAGCCTGGGAATCTTCTCCCGCGGCCTTCGACTGTTCTCGGCAGGCCGGTCTGAGCGCTTGTGTATGGGCCGAACGGATGAGAACGGATTCATCCCTTTGGGGAACCGTTTGATCACCTTCATGCTCTAAGTCGCAGTTGCGCGGCGATCACAGGCGCCGCGAGCAGACCCAGGGGGAGCAGATGAGCGAGGCAGGCGCGCAGTACTCGAAGGCGGACGGCCCGGCGGGACCTGAGCAGCAGGGGTGGGGACCGCCGCAGGGCTACCCGCCTGCGGGATACGGTCCCGGCTGGTACCAGTCACCGCGCAATTCCGGGCAATCGATCGCGGTGCTGGCACTCGGGGTGGCCTCATTGACGGTCTTCTGGGGTGTTGCGGGGATCGTGGCGCTGTTCCTCGCCCCAGGTGCCAAGCGGGAGATCGCCTCCTCGCAAGGCCGCCTGGGCGGCGAAGGCATGATTCGGGCCGGGGTCATCTGCAGTTGGGTCTCGATCGTGCTCACCGTGCTCGCGATCCTGGCCTTCGCGGCGCTCTTCACCGTCTTCGCCACCAGCGGCGACGTGTTCATCAACGAGACCATCTCCACGACCACCGAGGACCTGGTCGTCCCGGCGCGGTGAGCGCACCAGGCTGAGCGTGATGTGCGCAGAGATTCCGCGTCCATAGTATGCTGAAAGTATGAAGACACGTCTGACGGTGTCGGTGGACGAGGCGATCCTGGTGGAGGTCGAAGCCGCCGTCGCGGCCGGCCGGGCCCCCTCGATCAGCGCGTGGGTCGCCGAGGCGATGGCGCAACGCGCCCAGCGGGAAAGCCTGCGGGACCTGTTGGCCGAGATCCGCGCCGACCTCGGCCCGGCAACCCAGGAGGAGACGGCGTGGGCACGCAGCGTCCTCGGCCTTTAGTGCTGGACGCCGGAGCGCTGATCGCCTTCGAGCGTTCTGATCGGCGCGTCGTGCGACTGCTGGAACTGGCGGGAGACGTGCACGTGCCGGGGGGCGTGATCGCGCAGGTGTGGCGCAACCCCGCCCGCCAGGTCCGCCTGGTCCGCCTGCTGGCGACCGAGGAGGTGAACATCACCCCGCTGGACGGGGAGGAGGCTCGTGCAGTGGGCCAGTTGTGCGCCGCGACCGGAACCGCGGATGTGGTCGACGCCTCCGTTGTGCTGCTGGCTCGTCGATGCCGCGGCGTCCCGGTCACCAGCGACGGTGACGACCTGCGCCGCATTGATCCGAGACTGACGATCGTCGAGTGTTGAGGGGGACCTCCTCCCGCGCTCTGCTACCCCCACTACCACTTCCAGGCACGGATCCTGGTTGTGGAGGTAGCAATGAGCCGGTTCACTCCTCCCGCACCGGTGCTTTTGGACCGATCAACGGGCGATGGTAGTGTCTGCCCTCGTGCCTCGGCCTTGCCGTGGCACGTGCGCGCGTGTCCTGCACCGCGCGATCTCCGGTCCTGGTCGGTGAGAATTTCACTGCGGATCGAAACCCATGTCGGATTTCCGAGGTGGAAGTGGCGCGGGCATCGACACGCCCGACCGCGGGGGTCGTGCTTGCGGATGTTCGCAGCACGACAGGCCATGGCGGCGTAGCAGACAGCGACAGCACAGCAGAAGGCGAGTAGCGGTGCCCACGATCCAGCAACTGGTCCGCAAGGGCCGGCAGGACAAGGTCAGCAAGACCAAGACCCCTGCCCTGAAGGGATGTCCCCAGCGCCGCGGGGTGTGCACCCGCGTCTACACCACGACGCCCAAGAAGCCGAACTCCGCGCTGCGCAAGGTCGCCCGCGTGCGTCTCACCAGCCAGATCGAGGTCACGGCCTACATCCCCGGCGTCGGCCACAACCTGCAGGAGCACTCGATCGTGCTCGTGCGCGGCGGTCGCGTGAAGGACCTGCCCGGTGTGCGCTACAAGATCATCCGTGGGTCGCTCGACACGCAGGGCGTGAAGAACCGCAAGCAGGCGCGCAGCCGTTACGGTGCGAAGAAGGAGAAGTCCTAATGCCCCGTAAAGGCCCCCCGCCGAAGCGCCCGATCATCATCGACCCGGTCTACACCTCCCCGCTGGTCACCCAGCTGGTGAACAAGGTGCTCAAGGACGGCAAGCGCTCCGTCGCCGAGCGAGCCGTCTACGGCGCGCTGGAGGGCTGCCGCGCGAAGACCGGCAGCGACCCGGTCGTCACGCTCAAGCGGGCGCTGGACAACGTCAAGCCGACCCTGGAGGTGCGCAGCCGCCGCGTCGGCGGCGCGACCTACCAGGTCCCGGTCGAGGTCAAGGCCGGTCGCTCGAACACCCTGGCGATGCGCTGGCTGATCCAGTACTCCCGCGCCCGGCGCGAGAAGACGATCACCGAGCGCCTGATGAACGAGATCCTTGACGCCAGCAATGGCCTGGGCGCGAGCGTCAAGAGGCGCGAGGACACGCACAAGATGGCCGAGTCCAACAAGGCGTTCGCGCACTACCGCTGGTAACACGGCACCGCTGGTAACCAAGGGGAGAAACAAGCAGTGGCAGTCAGCACCGCCAATGTCGATCTGGCCAAGGTCCGCAACATCGGGATCATGGCGCACATCGACGCCGGCAAGACCACGACGACCGAGCGCGTCCTTTTCTACACCGGCATCACCTACAAGATCGGTGAGGTCCACGAGGGCGCTGCCGTCATGGACTGGATGGAGCAGGAGCAGGAGCGGGGGATCACCATCACCTCCGCCGCGACCACCTGCGAGTGGGACGGCCACACGATCAACATCATCGACACCCCGGGCCACGTCGACTTCACCGTCGAGGTGGAGCGTTCGCTGCGCGTCCTCGACGGCGCGGTCGCGGTCTTCGACGGGGTTGCCGGCGTCGAGCCGCAGTCCGAGACGGTATGGCGTCAGGCGGACCGCTACCAGGTGCCGCGCATCTGCTTCATCAACAAGCTTGACCGCGTCGGCGCAGAGTTTCACCGCTGCGTGGAGATGCTGATCAGCCGCCTGAACGCCACCCCGCTGGTGCTGCAGTTGCCGATCGGGGCCGAGGGCGACTTCAAGGGTGTCATCGACCTCATCGGGATGAAGGCACTGCTGTGGTCGGACGAGACCGCCAAGGGCGAGATGTACGAGACCCTCGATATCCCCGACACCCACCTGGAGGCAGCGCAGACCTGGCGTGACCGGCTCTTCGAGACCCTCGCCGAGGGCGACGACGAGATCATGGAGCTCTACTTGGAGGGCACTGCGCCCACCGAGGAGCAGATCATCGCCGGTACCCGCCGCGCGACGATCGCCGGCAACCTGACCCCGGTCGTCTGCGGGTCCGCATTCAAGAACAAGGGCGTGCAGCCCATGCTGGATGCGGTGGTGCGGTACCTGCCCTCCCCGCTGGATGTCGGTGCGGTCAAGGGCCACTCGGTCAAGGACCTCGAGGAGGTCGTCGAACGCGAGCCCGACGAGAGGGCACCGACCTCGGCGCTGGCCTTCAAGATCATGCGCGACCAGCACCTGGGCAAGCTCACCTACATCCGGCTCTACTCCGGCACACTCACCGCGGGTACCCAGTTGCTGAACAGCACCAAGGGTCACAAGGAGCGGATCGGCAAGATCTACCAGATGCACGCGAACAAGCGTGAGGAGATCGACAAGGTCACCGCCGGGCACATCGTGGCCGTGCAGGGTCTGAAGAACACGACCACCGGCGACACCATGTGCGAGCCCAATGAGCCGGTCATCCTTGAGGCGATGAACTTCCCGGCCCCGGTCATCTCGGTGGCGATCGAGCCCAAGACCAAGAGCGATCAGGAAAAACTCGGCGTGGCGATCCAGAGCCTTGCCGAGGAGGACCCGACCTTTGTGGTTCGGACCGACGAAGACACCGGCCAGACGATCATCGCCGGCATGGGCGAGCTGCACCTGGAGGTGCTGGTCGACCGCATGCGGCGCGAATTCAAGGTCGAGGCCAACGTCGGCAAGCCGCAGGTGGCCTACCGCGAGACCATTCGCAAGACGGTTGAGCGCTACGACTACACGCACAAGAAGCAGACCGGCGGGTCGGGGCAGTTCGCGAAGGTGCAGATCGCGCTGGAACCGACCGGTGGTGGCGACGGCGGCTACGAATTCGCTAACAAGGTCTCCGGTGGCCGCGTCCCGCGCGAATACATCCCCTCCGTCGACGCCGGTTGCCAGGAGGCCATGGAGTTCGGTGTGCTCGCCGGCTACCCGATGGTCGACGTCAAGGTGACCCTGCTCGACGGCGGGTACCACGAGGTCGACTCCTCGGAGATGGCGTTCAAGATCGCTGGTTCGATGGCCTTCAAGGAGGCTGCCCGCAAGGCCGATCCGGTCCTGCTCGAGCCGATGATGTCCGTCGAGGTGCGTACCCCTGAGGACTACATGGGTGACGTGATCGGCGACCTCAACTCCCGCCGTGGTCAGATTCAGTCCATGGAGGATCAGTTCGGGATGAAGGTCGTCAAGGCCCTGGTCCCGCTCTCGGAGATGTTCGGCTATGTCGGCGATCTCCGCAGCAAGACCCAGGGCCGGGCGAACTACACCATGCAGTTCGACTCCTACGCCGAAGTTCCGCGCAACGTGGCCGAAGAGATCGTCAAGAAGGCCCGCGGCGAATGACCCACGGGGGGCTTCGCCCCCCGTGAACCCCCCAAGCTCCGCCCCCCGTGAACCCCCCAAAGAACGTCGTTCCGGACGTCGTAAGAGCACCGACCTGTCGGAGAAGGAGAAGAGTCCAGTGGGTAAGGCCAAGTTCGAGCGGACCAAGCCGCACGTCAACATCGGCACCATCGGTCACATCGACCACGGCAAGACCACGCTCACTGCGGCCATCACCAAGGTCTTGCACGACCTGATGCCCGAGGTGAACCCCTACACCCCGTTCGACGAGATCGACAAGGCGCCGGAGGAGAAGCAGCGCGGCATCACGATCTCGATCGCGCACGTCGAGTACCAGACCGAGGCACGGCACTACGCGCATGTCGACTGCCCCGGGCACGCCGACTACATCAAGAACATGATCACCGGTGCGGCCCAGATGGACGGCGCGATCCTTGTGGTCGCCGCCACCGACGGCCCCATGCCGCAGACCAAGGAGCACGTGCTCCTGGCCCGCCAGGTCGGCGTGCCCGCGATCGTGGTGGCGCTGAACAAGGCCGACATGGTCGACGACGAAGAGATCATGGAGCTGGTCGACCTCGAGGTGCGTGAGCTGCTGAGCGCGTACGAGTTCGACGGCGACAACATCCCGATCATTCCGGTCTCGGCGCTCAAGGCCCTCGAGGGTGACCCCAAGTGGGTGCAGAGCATCGCCGACCTGATGACGGCGGTTGACGAGTCGATCCCGCAGCCCGAGCGCGAGATGGACAAGCCGTTCCTGATGCCCGTCGAGGACGTCTTCACCATCACCGGTCGCGGCACCGTGGTGACCGGCCGTATCGAGCGCGGCGTACTCAAGGTCAACGAGAGCGTCGACATCATCGGCATCAAGGAGACCAAGACCTCCACGACCGTCACCGGCATCGAGATGTTCCGCAAGCTGCTCGACGAGGGTCGTGCGGGCGAGAACGTGGGTCTGCTGCTGCGCGGTATCAAGCGGGAGGACGTCGAGCGCGGCCAGGTCATCATCAAGCCGGGTTCGACCACCCCGCACACCGAGTTCCAGGCGCAGGTCTACATCCTGAGCAAGGACGAAGGCGGCCGCCACACCCCGTTCTTCCAGAACTACCGCCCGCAGTTCTACTTCCGCACCACGGACGTCACCGGCGTCGTCGAGCTGCCCGAAGGCACCGAGATGGTCATGCCCGGCGACAACACCGAGATGAAGGTCAACCTGATCCAGCCGATCGCCATGGAGGAGGGCCTGAACTTCGCGATCCGCGAGGGCGGGCGCACCGTCGGTGCCGGCAAGGTCATCAAGATCTTCAAGTAAGACCTGTGGTCGGGGTTGCGGGGCCCGCTCGTCGGGCCCCGCAAGAACCGCCACGCCCGAATTTTGTTCTCCGGGGCAACTGCGGCAGACTACGCAGGTTCTCCGAGCGGCCGACACGCCCGACCTCGGGGGTCGATGGTTCTCCGCATTCGATACACGTTCTGATCTGCACCACCCACCGAACAGCAACCCTGCTGTCGGCACGACTGTAAGGATGGCGACCCTGCCATGGCGGGACAGAAGATCCGCATCCGGCTCAAGGCGTATGACCACGAGGTCATCGATTCCTCGGCCCGCAAAATCGTCGAGACGGTGACGCTCACCGGTGCGAAGGTGGCTGGCCCGGTGCCGCTCCAGACGGAGAAGAACGTGTTCTGCGTCATTCGCTCGCCGCACAAGTACAAGGACTCGCGCGAGCACTTTGAGATGCGTACTCACAAACGGCTTATCGACATCCTCGACCCGACGCCGAAGACGGTGGACTCGCTCATGCGGCTCGACCTGCCTGCCGGCGTCGACATCGAGATCAAGCTCTAGGCGCACCCCCCGAAGTGCAAACGACGATTGAGGAAGTTGCTGTGAACGTACGAGGAGTGCTGGGCGAAAAGCTCGGCATGACACAGGTCTTCGATCCGCGTGGCCGGATCGTTCCGGTCACGGTGATCAAGGCCGGGCCCTGCGTGGTGACCGCCATTCGGACCCCGGAGCGCGACGGGTATTCCGCCGTGCAGCTCGGTTTCGGCGAGGTCGACCCCCGCAAGGTCAACAAGCCCGACTCGGGCCACTTCCGCGCCGCCGGGGTCACCCCGCGCCGGCATGTGGTGGAGATCCGTACCGATGACGCCAGTGAGTACAGCGTGGGCCAGGAGCTGAGGGCGGACACCTTTGCTGCCGGCGCCAAGGTCGACGTGACGGGCAAGAGCAAGGGCAAGGGCACTGCGGGTGTCATGAAGCGCCACGGGTTCAAGGGGCTGGGCAGCTCGCACGGTACCCAGCGCAAGCACCGCTCGCCCGGATCCATCGGCGCGTGCGCCACCCCCGGCCGGGTGTTCAAGGGCGTGCGGATGGCCGGCCGGATGGGGAACGTGCGCGTGACCACCCAGAACCTCGCGGTCCACTCGGTGGACTCCGAGGCCGGCCTGATCTTGATCACCGGGGCCGTACCCGGCCCCGCCGGCGGCCTCGTCCTCGTCCGGACCCCGGCCAAGGGCACCGCCGGGAAGGGAGATCGCGCATGAGCGAGCGAATCAACAGGGACAGTGCACTGCCGCTGATTGGGTGGCCGAGCGGTAGCGAGGTTATCCAATGAGCACCGTCGACATCGTCGCTCCCGACGGGACCAAGTCCGGCACGATCGACCTACCCGCCGAGGTCTTCGACGTCACCGTGAACATTCCGCTGATCCACCAGGTGGTGGTGGCGCAGCAGGCAGCGGCCCGGCAGGGCACCGCGTCGGTGAAGAACCGCGGCGAGGTTCGTGGTGGTGGCCGCAAGCCGTACAAGCAGAAGGGCACCGGGCGCGCCCGGCAGGGCTCGACCCGCGCTCCCCAGTTCACCGGTGGTGGAGTCGTACACGGCCCGCAACCGCGCTCCTACGCCCAGCGGACCCCGAAGAAGATGAAGGCAGCTGCGCTACGCGGCGCTCTCACCGACCGAGCTCGCGGCGGCAAGGTTTTCGTGCTCTCCGGTCTGGTGACCGGTGATTCCCCGTCGACCCGGGACGCCATCAAGGCGCTCGCCCAGGTGGGCGAGCCGGGTAAGGCGCTGGTCGTGCTGGAGCGCACCGACGCCGTCAGCTGGAAGAGCGTGCGCAACGTTCCCGGCGTGCACGTCATCGCCCCGGACCAGCTCAATACCTACGACGTGCTCATCAGCGACGACGTGGTGTTCACTGCCGGCGCGCTGCGCACCTTCCTGCGCGGCGTCGGCATTGCCTCTGGGTCGGACACCGACGCCGTCTCGCTCGGTAAGGAGGCCTCGTGAACTCCCTGTTCACCGACCCGCGGGACATCCTGCTCGCGCCGGTCATCTCGGAGAAGAGCTACGGGCTCCTCGATGAGAACAAGTACACGTTTCTGGTCCACCCCGATGCCAACAAGACCCAGATCAAGATCTCGGTGGAGAAGGTGTTCGGGGTCAAGGTCACCGGGGTCAACACCATCAACCGGGTGGGCAAGCGCAAGCGGACCCGCGCCGGCTTCGGTACCCGCAAGGCCACCCGGCGTGCGATCGTCACCGTGGCCGAGGGCGACCGTATAGATATCTTCGGAGGGCCGGTCAGCTAATGGGCATCCGCAAATACAAGCCGACCACACCGGGCCGCCGCGGCTCCTCGGTGGCCGACTTCGTGGAGATCACGCGCTCGGAGCCGGAGAAGTCGCTGGTCCGTCCCTTGCACAGCAAGGGCGGTCGCAACAACGCCGGCCGGATCACCACGCGCCATCAAGGTGGCGGCCACAAGCGCGCCTACCGGCTCATCGATTTCAAGCGCAACGACAAGGACGGCGTGCCGGCCAAGGTCGCGCACATCGAGTACGACCCGAACCGCACCGCTCGCATCGCGCTGCTGCACTACGCGGACGGGGAGAAGCGCTACATCATCGCCCCGACCAAGCTCAAGCAGGGCGACCCGATCGAAACCGGTCCGGGCGCGGACATCAAGCCCGGCAACAACCTGCCGATGCGCAACATCCCGGTCGGTACGGTCATCCACGCCATCGAGCTGCGGCCCGGTGGCGGGGCAAAGATCGCCCGCTCTGCCGGCGCGAGTGTGCAGTTGGTCGCCAAGGAAGGCCGCTTCGCGCAGCTGCGCATGCCGTCGGGCGAGATCCGCAACGTCGACGTGCGCTGCCGCGCCACCA
>JBQTII010000101.1:0-10869 GCA_052388275.1 Sporichthyaceae bacterium
CGCGGGCTCTGGCGCGGGCTCTGGCGCGGGCTCTGGCGCGGGCTCTGGCGCGGGCTCTGGCGCGGGCTCTCGCGCGGGCTCTGGCGCGGGCTCTGGCGCGGGCTCTGGCGCGGGCTCTGGCGCGGGCTCTAGCGCGGGCTCTGGCGCGGGCTCTGGCGCGGGGTCTGGCGCGGGCGCTGGCGCGGGCTCTAGCGCGGGCCCTAGCGCGGGCTCTGGCGCGGGCTCTGGCGCGGGCTCTGGCGCGGGCTCTGGCGTGAGCCCGGCGCGCCGCATCAGCCAGGTCCTGGCGGGCGAGGCCGCACTCGGCACGAGCGTCACGGTCAAGGGCTGGGTGCGGACCAAGCGCGATTCCAAGGCGGGGCTCAGTTTCATCGCCGTGCACGACGGTTCCTGCTTCGCGACGCTGCAAGCGGTGGCGCGCCCGGAGCTCGCGAACTACGCCACCGAGGTCACTCGCCTGACCACCGGCTGCTCGGTCATCGTGACCGGCACCGTGGTCGAGTCCAAGGGCAAGGGCCAGAGCGTCGAGCTCGACGCGAGCAGCATCGAGGTCCTCGGCTGGGTCGAGGACCCGGACAGCTACCCGGCGGCGGCAAAGCAGCACACCTTCGAGTACCTACGCGAGATCGCCCACCTGCGTCCGCGCACCAACACTTTCGGCGCGGTGACGCGCGTCCGGCACACCCTGGCGATGGCCGTGCACCGCTTCTTCGACGAACGCGGCTTCTCCTGGATCCACACCCCGATCATCACCGCGAACGACGCCGAGGGCGCCGGCGCGATGTTCCGCGTCTCCACCCTGGACCTGGCGAACCTGCCGCGCACCGGCGACGGCAGGATCGACTACGCGCAAGACTTCTTCGGCCGCGAGGCGCACCTGACCGTGTCCGGTCAGCTCAACGTCGAGACCTACGCGATGGCGATGGGCAACGTCTACACGTTCGGCCCGACCTTCCGCGCCGAGAACTCCAACACCGCCCGTCACCTCGCCGAGTTCTGGATGGTCGAACCCGAGATCGCCTTCGCGGACCTGGCGGCCGACGCCGACCTGGCCGAGGAGTTCCTGAAGTACCTGTTCCGGGCCGTGCTCGACCAGCGCGGGGACGACCTCGCGTTCTTCGCCGAGCGCATTGACCCAACCTGCATCGCTCGCCTGGAGAGCTTCGTCGAGTCCAGCTTCGAGCGGATGGAGTACACCGAGGCCATAACAGCCCTGCAGAAAGCACCCAAGGCCTTCGAATTCCCTGCCTCCTGGGGAGCTGACTTACAGTCAGAACACGAGCGTTACCTCACCGAAGAACTCATCGGCCGCCCCGTCGTGGTGATGAACTACCCGCGCGAGATCAAGGCGTTCTACATGCGCGCCAACGACGACGGGCGCACCGTCGCCGCGATGGACGTACTCGCACCCGGGATCGGAGAGATCATCGGCGGATCGCAACGCGAGGAACGCTTGGACGTCCTCGACGCGCGCCTGGAGGAGATGGGTCTGAACAAGGCCGACTACTGGTGGTACCGCGATCTGCGCAAGTACGGCACCGTCCCGCATGCAGGCTTTGGGCTGGGCTTCGAGCGCACCATCGTCTACGCGACCGGCATGGCCAATATCCGCGACGTCATCCCGTTCCCGCGCACCCCGCGTAACGCCGATTTCTGAGGCATAATCAGGAACAAGCTACCGCGAGGTCAGGTATCGGACATAGGTCGGCGGCTACTGAATCACCGTCAGACTAACGAGCCCGAGCGCGCGATGACTGCAGCCTCGCCCCCGAGGTAGGAGCTGATCACCTGGGGATGAGCCAACACCTGCGCGGGCGTACCGGTCGCGATGACCGCACCAGCCTCCAGAGCGACGAGCGAGTCACACAACGCCGACAGCAGGGCCATGTCGTGTTCGACGACGACCATCGCGCACCCCAGGTCGGCCTGCACCCGATGTAGCACCGGAACCAGCGCCTCCGCCTCACGTTGGGCGACCCCGGCAGATGGCTCGTCGAGCAGGACCACGTCGGGAGCCTGCGCCAACACACACCCCAGTTCCACGATGCGGCGCGTTCCAGTCGACAGCTCCCCGGTGAGGTGGTTGCGGTAGCGGTCCAGACCCAGCGCGGCCAGGAGCTCGTCCACTCGGGCGCTCACCGCGTCGTGCACGTCGAAGGCGGCGGGCAACCACAGGGCGACGGCGAGCGGGTCCCGGCTGGCCAGGTGCCGATCGAGAGCGACGGCGATCGTCTCGGCCACGGTCAACCCGGGGTAGAGCCGGGCGTCCTGGAACGATCGTCCGAGCCCGGCCAGTGCGCGCGCGTAGGGTGCCAGCGCCGTGACGTCCTGCCCGGCCAGGCGCACACCGCCCGCATCGGCCCGCAGGAAGCCCGAGAGCAGGTCGAAGATCGTCGTCTTCCCGGCGCCGTTATGCCCGATCAGGCCAACGATCTGACCCTTCGACACCACCAGGTCGACCCCGTCGACGACGGTGATGCCACCAAAGCGCTTGGTCAATCCGCGCGCTTCCAGGGCCGGACCCTGCGAGTCGCCAGATGAGGTGTCAGTGCTAGCGCTCGGTCGTTCGGAGACCTCAGCGGCGCCACCGAGGAACACCGCCCGCAGGATGTCCGGTCGGTCCAACAGCTCCGCGGTCGGCCCACAGAAACGCACCCGACCCTTCTCCATGAACACAGCCCGCTCGGCGAGTAGCAGCGCCACATTGACCGACTGCTCGACCACGACGACGGTGACCCCGCCGGCGTTGATGTCGCGCACGACGTCGACGAGTTGCCCGACGACCGAAGGAGCCAGGCCGAGCGAGAGTTCGTCGATGCAGAGCACCTTGGGGGTGACCGCCATGGCCATCGCGAGGGAGAGCATCTGCTGCTCGCCGCCGGACATGTCCCCGGCGCGGGTCTGAATCCGCGCCGCCAACGGCGGGAAGAGCTCCAGGGCGGCGGCGCGGGCGGCCGCGACCGCTACCGGATCCCGGCGCACCAACCAAGTGGCGAGTCGCAAGTTCTCCGACACCGTCAAGGTCGGGAAGATCCCGCGCCCCCCCGGCATCATCGCCACCCCGGCTGCCGCGATCCTCTCCGCTGCGAGCCCGTCGAGACTCGTCCCGTGCAAGCTCGCCGTGCCGCGGGTCGGGGGAAGCAGACCGCACAACGCCTTGAGCAACGAGGATTTGCCGGCGCCGTTGGTCCCGAGTAGCGCGACGACCTCACCGCGGAAAATGTCCAGGTCCACCCCGAAGAGAACCTGGTTCGGCCCGTAGGCAGCCTCAATCCCCCGACACCCCAAGGCGACCTCGGCCCCGGAACTCGACGCGTCCGACGAGAGGTGCGCAATAGCGCTCGCTTCGTCGGACGTCCCCGCCTCGGCGGCCGCGAACTCAGCGTCCGGATCCCACTCGATGCCGTGACGGCGCGCCGCCCACAGGGCGAATCGATCGCGTAGAGCCGTGCCGGCCTGCGCCATCCCCCCTGGCAGCAGCAAAAGGACCAGAAGAACCCCGGCGCCGGTGGCCACCAATTGCAATTGCGGCACCCAATAAATCAGCGAGTGCAGGGCCGCCGTCGCAGCCAGTGCGCCACCAATTGAGGCGACGCCGCCGATCACGACCGTGGTGAACGCCAGCAGGGACAACGACGTGTTGTAGGTCCGCAGGCCGACGGCCCCCAGCGCGGTCGCATGCACCGCCCCCGCCATTCCGGCCAGCACGCCACAGATCACGAACGCGCTGAGCTTGGACCGAACCCCGTCGACACTCGCGGCGCCGGCCGCCCGCGGATTGTCCCGGGTGGCCACCATCGTCCGGCGGGTTCGTCCGCGCGCCAAGTTCCGGGCAACCACCACGGAGAACAACACCAGCGCCAGCGCGACGCCGTAGAGCACGCGGTCCGAGCCCATGTCCCAGCGTTGGAACAACACCGGCCGGTCGAACGCGCCCGGTACGAGCCACGGGAAGTTCGTCGGGTTGAGGAAGAAGGTGTCCACGGCAACAGCAAAGGTCAGCGTGGTCACGGCAAGCATCTGCCCGTTGACCCGCAACGCGGGAACGGCTACCAGCAAGGCAACGCCAGCGCCCGCGGCTCCGCCGGCGATCATGGCGACGAAGAAGTCCACGTTCCATTTCGCCATCAGGTCGCCGGCCACCACGCCGCCAGCCCCGAGGATCGCAATCTGACCCAGGCTCACCGTTCCGGCCCATCCAGTGAGCACCACCAAGGAGACGGCGACCACTGCGTAGCACGCTGCGACCGTGGCGAGATTGAGCTGACTCGGCGAGCCGACCACGGCCAGCCCCACCAAGGCGGCGACACACAACGCGGGCAGCGCGATCCGCAGAAACCGCAGCTCGGGCAGGGCCCGGACCGCAGCGGGAAGGGCCCGTACGGACCCCGTGGTGAGCCAGGTGCCCTCAGCCGCTGCAGCCTCAGCGCGCCCCGCGTCCGGACGTCGCAGCAGGAGAACCACCGCGAGCACCGCCAACAGCACCACGGCACTGACCGACTGCTTGTCGGTGTTCCAGCGCACCAGTTGGTCAAGAATGCCGAGCCCGACGCCCGCGACGAAGGCCCGCGGGAGGGAGCTGAAGCCGGCGATCACTGCGGCGGCCAACGCCGGCAACATCACCTGCGGCCCAGAGGAGGCCACCGAGAGGTTGAGGCCCTCCGACGGTGCGCGAAGGGTGACGGTCAGGGCGGCGAGTCCACCAGCGATCGTCCACACCAGCAGCGAAAGCCGGTGGGCAGGAATGCCCAGCAAACGTGCGCGCTCACCATTCTCGGCAATGCCGCGGATCGCCACACCAGCGTCGGTCCGCAGCAGAAACCACGTCAACGCAAGGAGCACAAAGGGCACGACGACGACGAGCGCTAGGTCGTTGCCCGAGATCAACAGCGGATCGACGTCGAGGGTGAACTCCGAAAGCGGGGTACGAAACGAGCCCACGAGCACCGGGCCATCCATCAGCTTCGGGATGGCCGCCTGCCCGGCGGCGAACAGTTGGGCGAGTCCGATGGTGGCCACCGTGACCACCAGGCGCGGAGACCTGTCGAGGCGCCGCAATACGAACCGTTCCACCAGCGCGCCTGCGAGTAGCCCCACGGCAATGCCGGGAACGATCGCGATCGGCCAGGGCACCCCTTGACCCAAGTGCAGACCGATGGCGACCGAGGCCCCGAACCCGCCGATACCGGCGAGAGCGAAGTTGACGACGCGGTGACTGCGGAAGGTCAGCACCAATCCGACGGCCAGCAGTCCGGTGCCGGTGCCGATCAACGCACCCAGTAAGACGACGCCCAGCGGGATCCGGTCCGGCGCGAGGACGCTTGCCAGCAGCAACGCCAGCACTGCGCCCACCCCGGCCACCAGCGGGCCCTGCGGCATCCGTGCCAGCAGCCCGGCATGTCGTGAGGTTCCCTCAGATCGATGCGTGCTCACGGCTCAGTCCTCGCGGACGGTGGCGGGGTCGCGGGCCAACGCCTTGAGTTGCGCCGGTGCAGCTGGGCCGCTCGGCCACTTCCCCGGCTTGTACCGCTTTCGGTCGGAGATGTACGCACCCTTCGCGCCGTTGTAGGTCGAGGTCGCCTCGGGGTCCCACCAGATCTCCCGGGCGTCGCGATACGGACTGAACGTGCCCTTGGGGTAACCCCACGTTCCGGCCGGTCCCGTGCCGCCGGGATAAGCCCGCATCCCGTCGGAGAAGGTTTGCGGCGTCAAGTTCGGCCCGGCCATCTGGATTCCGGTCGCGAGTTGGTAGAGGAAGTAGTAGAAGATGTCCGCACCAAAGATCGGTTCGTGGTCTGGGTCGACGGATTTCGCTGCGGCGTAGGCAAAACTCGCGCCCTGCGGCTGTTCCTCGCCGAGCATCGAGAGCCCGAACGCATGCTTCCACTGGGTCTGGTCATAGAACTGGCCCAGGATGGAGGAGTCCATCAGCGCGACTCCGGTGACGACCCACTCCGGGTAGTAGTTCTGCTGGCTCATCCGCGAGGTCAGGAGCAACGGCAGCAGGGGATCGGTGGCGAGCACGACGGTGGTGATGCCGTCCTTCTTCAGCTTGGCCGCCAGGTTGTTGGCCTGATCCGAGAGCGTGGCGAGGTCGAGGGTGTAGCTGTACCGAGTGGCGCTGTTACCTGCCGCCTTGACAGCTCGCTCCCCTGCATCCGCGCACTGCTGGTACTCCGGGTTGTCGGGCGAGATCAGCGCTACCTTGCGCTCCTTGCCGGCGATGCCCGGCCCAGCGTGGTCGGCCTTCTGCCCGAAGACGCGCGCATTGAGGTACTCGGCGATGGTTTCCGAGAGTGAGGTGCAGTCCGGGAACGGGCTCCACGCGTAGGGCGCGCGCGCCGCGAACCACTGCCGCGACATGTACAGGGCGCCGATCGAGAGCACCTTTTGCCGGGAGAGGGCGTCGGCGTAGGGCTGGGTGAAGGCGCTGACGTCGGCAAAGACCTTCAGTTCCTTGGCTGCGCGGATCGCGTCGGCATTGGCGGCTTCCTGGCCGGCGCCGACGATCTCGTTGAATGCGGAGCCCTTACCCTTCCACTCCACCAGGTCCAGCTCGCGGCCGTAGAACTGAAAGTTGCGTTCGAAGTAGGTGACCAGGTTGCGGATCGTCCGCTCGAAATCCTCCTCGGTGGCTACCGGGATCGACTGTCCCTTGTCGCCGGCCAAGTCGGAGATCACGCTCTGGAAATCGCGAATGTCCTCGACGGGAACCCGGAAACCGATCCGGATCTTGTCCTTGCTGACGCCCCGATAGGTTGCGCCGCCGTTGTCCTTGCCCGCGGGCCAGACGATGCAGGGCGGGGAGTAGGGATCGCCGACGACCTGCACCTTGCGATCCGCGCACGGCCCTGCCGCGCCCGAGGCCGGGCGTCCACTTCCACTGGCCACCACCTTGCTCTGGGCTGCGCCCACGCTCACCCCGGGCTCTCTCGCAACCGTGAGACCGCCGGCCCCGAGGTCGGCAACAGCGCCCGGCAAGCGTGAACTGCCCTCCCCACCGGCGATGACGGTCTCTTCGCGGGCAATGGTCGGCACCAGGGTGACGACGAGGACAAAGGCAACCGCTAGGGCGAGCAGCGGACCATAGCCGCCGAGCAGGCGGCGGGGGGCAGCACCGATCGTGCGGGCGGGACGGGAAGGGCGCTTCATCTCGGGACGTCTACCTCCGGTCGGCGTTGCCGGGCTTTATTAACTGACTCAGAATCAGGTTCGGCTCGAACGCCATCGGTCCGCGGCGGCGAGCACGACGACGAGCAACAGGACGATCCATGCCGCCAGTTCACCGTGCCTAGCGGCACAGCCGTCGCCGTCACTGTGGGTGGACCGGCAGGACAGGCTCACCGGACTGAGCTGGGAATCCGGTTGCGGCGCCACGAACACCGTCGCAGGCACCTGCCCGGCCGGAGCCGGCGGCGTGCGACCGGGGGCGGAAACGCCCGGCGCCCCGACCCCAGGAACCACGGCGCTCGGTACGATCAGCCCGAAGCTACCGGCGAAGGGATCGACGAAGGTCGCGAACTCCGTCCCGGCGCGGGCGCCGCCGAAGTCGACGTCGACGCCACCGTTATCACCCAAGGCGACGAGCGCGAGATCGGCGATCAAATAGCCGAAGCCCAGCGCTTTAGCCAGGCCACAGTCTGGCGACGCCGAGAACGGGGTCAAGAACTCCAACAACTGACTACGCATCGGTTGGATCGCTTCGAGCGCGGGTGCGAGCAGCAGCCGCAACTCGGGGGTTGCGAACACCGAGAGCCGTAGCGGGCCCACCGCGGCGCCGGTGTCGGACGCCGACACCGTCGGAGCCGTGAGCTCAAGACCCACTGCCGCGAGCACGGCGTTGGCCTGTTCCATGGCTGTGCGCAGATCATCCGCTCCCGTGCTGGGCACCTGCTGTCCAGCGATCGTCATGGCGGCCACGCTGAAAGCTGACTCGGACTCGGACTCGGCGCCGGTGCGGTGCGAGGCCGACCAACGGAGACCCTCGAGCACGACCAACCCACCACCCAGGCTCAGGCTCGACAGACTGCTCGCCGCCGAGGCCGCGCGCTGCGAGCCCGGAATGAGCTCAGCAGCCGAACTCGCGTTGCCGCCGAGCGCGGTCACGATGCCCGCTAGGTCGATTCGGGCGCCCTGCACGGCGGCGTCGGCCTTGCTGTTCGGGGAGGCCGAGCCGAACTGACTGCCCAGCTCAATCGGGGATCCAGCACCGACCGAGGCGCTGCGGGCCTCGTCGGCCCCGCCGCCAGAGGAGACGGCCACCCCCGCAGGCATGGAGCCTTCCGGGAACAAGGACCCCGGTGCCACTCCACACGCGATCGGCGCCTTGGACAGCGTCGCGAGCAGTCCGAGGTCGACGCTCTCAGCCTCGGCGTTGCCCTGCGCCCCGGCAAAGCGGGTACGTGCCTGGCCCAGCCCGACGCCGACGGCCAGCCCGGAGGAATTCAGCGTCAGGCGCGCAATGGAGGCTGAGGAGGTTCCGGTACCAGCGACAAATGCCTCCGATGCCGCCACCGGGGCGGCAAGGGCAGCGGTGAGCGGCAGCAAGGCGGCGCCGGCAACTAACCCGGCAGCAGCGCGCAGCGGCAGCGCGACCCTGGTGCTGTGAGCTCCCATCACTCGCCTCTCAACCCTGTGTCGTCGGCTTGATGAGCGCGCCCATCATGATGTGCGTCAACTCCCCCGGATACTTGCCGGTCATGTGGGCAAGCAAGTCTTCTAACACTGCCAACATGTTCGCCTCCGGCGCCAGCGACGTGGCGAATCCGTTGAGGTAGAGCAGGTTGCGCGAAAACAACACCAGCTCTTTGGGCGCTTTGAACCCAAAGGCCATCAACGAGGTGATGACGGCCTTCATCTGACGAGTGATCAGCGTGAGGTCGAGGGCATCGAACGAGGCGTCAGTGAACTCGGTGACCAAGGATTGGTACTTGTCCAATTCGAGGATTGCCGCTTCGAGATCGGTACCTGCGGGTAACGCGCCCATCTCCGCGGCCGCAAGGATCTGGCCCCGCGAATCCTGCGCCATGGCCGCGATCAACAGCCGCACGAGCAGCGCACGTTCGCGAGCATCGATGCGCCCGCATACCCCATAGTCAACCAGCGAGATGGTCCCGGTCTCGGTGATCAGCACATTTCCCGCGTGCAGGTCACCGTGAAAGACCCCGTACATCAGGGCATGTTCCAGGACCCCGGTGGCCGCGAGGGTCAGCAGTTTGTCCCCGTCTATAGAGTCCCCGTAGCGCGCCTTGGCGATCGTGTACGGCACACCAGGTACGCGCTCCATCACCAGGACATCGGCGGTGATCAGCCCTGGGATGGGCCGCGGAACCCGAACGAAGTCCAGGCCCGCCGCTTCCCCGGCTACCGCGACGTGCACCATGTTCAGCGCCTCGAGGCGGAAATCCAGTTCAGCGAGGACGAGTTCGGCGGCCAGCGGGAGGATCTCGCCCGCGTTCGACATCCGAGCGGACTTGCTCACACGGGTAGTGGCGGCCGCCAAGACCGCCATCACCCGAAAGTCGGCGCCGAACCGTAGACGTAGACCAGGCCGCTGCACCTTGACGACGACCTCGGTGCCATCCAACAGCGCCGCATCGTGCACCTGGGCAATGCTCGCAGCCGCCCGCGGCGCCGGATCGAAGGAGGCAAAGACCGCAGCGAGCGGGCGTCCGAGCGCGGCCGCCACGGCTTGCTCGGCATCGCCGGGTGACATGGGCGATACCTCGTCGCGGCACCACGCGAACGCCTGCACCCACTCATCGGGAAGCAGACCTTGGGCGGTGGCAATGGACTGACCGACCTTCACATAAGCCGGTCCGCCGGCTGTGACGAGTTGCTGCGCCCGGCGCACCCCGGACGACGGACGTGCGGCTCGGCTCGCGCCCTTGCCCAGCCGGGAGCGCCCCTCGCCGAGCAACCCCAGCAGGGCGAACCACGTGAAGCGCAGCAACGTGTGGGCGACGGTTGCCACCGTCGCCGGCGTCAGCCGCGGGCGTGCGAGCGATCCGGCCTGACGCCGGATCCGCGCGCGAGCCCCCTTGGCGTGCACGAGCAAGGCCTCGAACTCGGCGCCTAACCCTGCACGTGCGCCGACCCAGGCGGACTCGCGCGCCAACGCGTCCAAGTCCGGCAGCGGCGGTACGGCTCTCATCGGTCAACCGCCTCGTTGCTTCGATGCAACTGCGGGCTGTCCACGGCGGCTTGGCCGGCGGCGACCATCGCCGGCACTGCGGCGAGCACGGCCATCAGGTCAATCCGCTGCACACCGCTGGAGGCGAGCCCGCCCCACACGAAGCGCGCCAGATAGTCGACGAAATCAGCGCGGCTCATTGTGCGACGCGCCAACCACCATTCGGTGGCCCCGAGGACGAAGCCGACGATGCCGAAGGCCCAAGGCTCAGCAGCGCCGGAGTCCACGCCCGCACTGCGCATCACCGAACCGATCACCGCCGAGAGGTGGTTTCCGGCCTCCATCGCCATCGGCAACTCGCCGAGCGTGCCGGGCAGATCCCGGACCCCGCGCAGGATCCACCCGTAGATCTGGGGCTCGCGCTCCACGAACGCCACGAACACGTCAAAGGTCTTGGCCAACAGCTCCCTAGGCTCGCCACCGGAGAGCACGGCCAGCATCGCGTCTGCGGCGACGGTCTCGGCCAAGGTGCCCAGTACCGCCGCGGTCAGGCCGAGCCGATCGGTGAAGTGGTCGTACAGCACAGGCTTGCTCATCCCGGCACCGGCAGCCAACTCCGCGAGCGTGGCCTCCGGACCCGCCACTCTGATCGCGTCGATGATCGCCGTGAGGTACTCCTCACGGCGCACCGAACGCCCGGCGCGGGCACCGGGGGGCCGGCCGGGCCCGCGCCGGCC
>JBQTII010000102.1:0-42034 GCA_052388275.1 Sporichthyaceae bacterium
GTGCGTGGCGTTGGTGTCGACAATGGAGCACCGCGTGGTGCCCATGTGACCGAGCGCTGCGTGGGAACCCCTAGGCTGAGCACTGTCTGGGTCTCGCGGCCGACGATGGTGGCCGCGTGACTGTCACTGAGTCGGCCAACAACCCCAAGGCCTTCGCGCCGGGGGTCGACAAGGCCAAGAGCTACCAGGCCAAGTTCAAGGTCTGGCGCGGGGACTCCGCGGGCGGCGAGCTCAAGGATTACACCGTCGAGGTCAATGACGGTGAGGTGGTCCTGGACATCATCTTCCGCATCCAGGCCGAGCAGGCCGGCGACCTGTCAGTGCGCTGGAACTGCAAGGCCGGTAAGTGCGGATCGTGCTCGGCGGAGATCAACGGCCGCCCGCGCCTGATGTGCATGACCCGGATGTCCGCGCTGCCGCCGGGCGAGGAGGTCGTGGTCACCCCGCTGCGTACCTTCCCGGTCATCAAGGACCTCGTCACCGACGTTTCCTTCAACTATGAGAAGGCGAAGCAGATTCCGGCGTTCAAGCCTGGGCCGAAGGGTGCGGACGGCAAGCACCGGATGGCGCAGATCGACGTCGAACGCGGCCAGGAATTCCGCAAGTGCATCGAATGCTGGATGTGTCAGAACGTCTGCCACGTCATCCGTGACCACGAGGAGAACAAACCGGCGTTCGCCGGCCCGCGTTTCTTCATCCGCCTCGCCGAACTCGACATGCACCCGCTGGACACCAACGACCGCCAGCTGCTCGCGCAGGAGAAGCACGGCCTGGGCATGTGCAACATCACCAAGTGCTGTACCGAGGTCTGCCCCGAGCACATCAAGATCACCGACAACGGGATCATCCCGCTCAAGGAGCGCGTGGTGGACCGCAAGTACGACCCGCTGCTGAAGATCCTGGGCAAGAGCAAGAAGAAGAACAACCCCTGACGCTGCTTCAGAACCCCGGACGTCCGTTTTCGGCGGGAGCTACTCGACCAGACCCAGCTCGGTGGCCCGGCGGACGAGGTCCAACTTGGAGTTGACGCCGAGCTTGGCGTAGATGCGGCCCAGATGGCTCTCGACGGTGCGCTCGCCGATGAACAGCTCGCGGGCGATCGCGGGGGCGGTCCGGCCCCGGCCCGCCAGGCGGGCCACCTCCCGCTCCCGGGCGGTCAGGGCAGCGATCCCCACGCTGACTGCGCTGGTATCGGTGTCCGCAGCGGGGAGCGCAGCCTGAGTCGAGCCCGTGACCCGGTGGACCGCGACCGGACGGGTGAAGCCTTTGAGGGCGAACTCCCCAGCGGGTTCGGTGCGCACCAGGGGGCCCACCGCTAGCTGAACGCGTCCACTCACCAGGATCTCCCCAGCCGCGGCCTGATCGCACAGCCGCGCGGCCAGGTTTGCCACGCTGCCTACCACCGTGTAGTCGTACCGGCCGTCGAAGCCGACCTCACCGAGCGTCGCGAAGCCGAAGGAGATGCCCACGCCGACGCCGAGCCCGCGCCCGAGCCGGACCCACCCCCGAGTCAACTCTGCGGTCGCCTCCTGCATCGCGATCCCCAGGCGCACCGCCGATTCCGACGGGTTCGGGCACGGCAACGGGTCATTGAAGAAGACCATGAGCCCGTCACCGGCGAAGAAGCCGACGGTTGCCCCGAACCGGTTGATGACCGGCCCGACCGCCTCGTGGAACTCGCTCAGGACCGCCATCACCTCCTCGGGTTCGGACTGCTCGGAGAAGGCAGTGAACCCCCGCAGGTCGCAGAACAGCACCGCCACCTCGCGGCGGTGACTACGCGTCACGGTGTCGTCGGCCGAGGACACGACCAGGTCGGCCACCTGCGGTGAAAGGTAGCGCCGCAGCCGTCCGAGGCGCTCGAGCTCACCCACCTGATCCGCCACCCGGGCGGTCAGAGTCCGGTTGAGATCGGTCAGCTCGGCAGCCTGTGCCTCGATGACGTCGTGATACTCCTTGACCCGCAGCAGCGAACGGACCCGGGCCAGGAGCTCGGCCTGATCGAAGGGCTTGGTGACGAAGTCATCGGCCCCGGATTCCAGCGCCTCGAGTTTCTCCGCGGGCCCGCTGGCCGTGATCATGACGACCGGCAGCGCAGCTGTGCTCGGATCGTCGCGCAGCCGGCGGCATACCTCGTGGCCGTTGATGCCGGGCATGAGCAGGTCGAGCAGCACGATGTCGGGGCGCTCCTTGGCCACCAACTTGAGCGCCTCCTCACCCGAGTCGGCGCAGAGCACCTGGTAGCCCCGCGGGGTCAGCACGGCCTCCAGAAGCCGGACATTCGCCGGGGTGTCGTCGACCACCAGAACGCGCGACATCGCCGTCACCTCTGCTCTTGTAGACCGGAACGCGGGCCCAGCTCGCAAAAACGCCAGACCTGGCCGGGGAACTCACGCACGTCGATCGGTTTGGACAGGTAGCCGTCGAATCCGGCCGCGAGCATCCGCTCCTCGTCCTGGCGCATCGCGAAGGCGGTCAACGCGACCACCCGCAAGGAAGCCGTCGATGGAGATGACCTCAGCGCGGCCAGCGCGGCCAGGCCGTCCATGTCCGGGAGCTGAATGTCCATCAGCACCAGAGCGGGAAGGTGCTCTCGGGCCGACGCGATCCCCTCCCCGGCAGTGCCGGCGGTCAGAACGGCGAACCCGTGATAGATGAGCAGGTCCCGAGCCAGCTTCAGGTTCTTGGGGTTGTCCTCCACGATCAGAACCACTTGGTTCATCTCGGCACCGCCGCGACCCTCGGCGCGGGTGAGGTAACCACAGGCGGTCCGCTCTGGCGGACGGGCAAGGTGAAGGTGAAGGTGCTTCCCACTCCTGGTTCGCTCACCAGATCCAGGTCGCCGCCGTGCAGTGCGACGAAGGCATATGCCAGCGGCAGCCCGAGTCCGGTGCCTTCCCGCTGACCGGCCTGCTCGAACTCCTCAAAGATCCGGCCTTGGTCGGCGGGCGCGATACCTACCCCGGTGTCCTGCACCCGTACCTCCACGCTCTCACCCCGCAGCCGGGCGAGGATCGCCACCGACCCTCGGTCGGGGGTGAACTTGACTGCATTGGACAGCAGGTTGAACACCACCTGCTTGACCTTGCGCTCGTCGGCCTCGATCTCACCGACGCCGGCCTCGATCTGCAGGTCGAGGGTGATGCCGTGGGCTGACGCGCGCTCACGCACCATCGTGATGCCGGTCTCCAATGAGGCGGGCAGGTCAAAGGTGGACAGGTCCAAATCCATCTTGCCGGCCTCGACCTTGGACAGGTCGAGGATGTCGTTGATGAGCAGCAACAGGTGCCGACCGGATGACACGATGTCGGCGACATAGTCCGCCTGGCGTTCATTCAGCGCCCCGAACAGCTGCTCGCCCAGGACCTCGGAGAAGCCGATGATGGCGTTGAGCGGGGTCCGCAGTTCGTGACTCATGTTGGCCAGGAACTCGGACTTGTGCCGGCTGGCCTCTTCAAGGTCGCGGTAGAGCCGCCCCAGCTCGTCGCTCATCCGGTTCAGGTTGGCGGCAAGGTCCCCCAGTTCATCCCGATTGGCCACCTCCAGATGGCGGGAGAAGTCGCCGGCGGCGAGCTCGTCGAACCGCCGGCCCATCGACGTGACTGGTCCGGTGATCGACCAGGAGATCGCGAAGCCCAACACCAGCGCGAGTGCAACCCCGCCGATCGCGATGGCGACGAACACTCCCCTGGAGTCCCGATAGGACGCCTGATTGTCATCGACCAGCTTCACGATGTCGGCCTGAGCCCTGTTCACCAGCTGATTGATGAGGCGCTCGAGTTCGCCGGCCACCGGCTGAGCTCGGACACGCTGAATCTCCTGACCTTTAGTCAGGTTCCCCTTGCGCACCTGTTCGATGGCTTGGGTGATAGCGCCGACGAAGCGGTTGTAGGTGGCCTCGATCCGGGTGAGCAGCTCGCCCTCGTCCTGGGCCACGAACTGAACGCGGCTGAAGTCGTAGGACTGGTTGAGCTGGCGAAGCGCGGCGTCCAGAGCGGCCGGGTCCGGGTTGGACAACACGGAGGCTCCGCCGTACACCTTGATGTTGGTGTCGTTCTGCAACTGGCGGTAAATGGCCACCTTGCCCTGCAGGTCACCCAGCCCCTCAGCGCGGTGGTTGGCCTGGCCCAGGGTGTAGACGCCGATCGCCCCGAGGGTGACCAGAAGGGCGACCACGAGACCGAACGCTGCGACCAGCTTGCGGTGGATCGGCAGCGGAGCGCGCGCCACGAACCGCACTAGCGCGCCCCGCGCAGAGCGTCGGGATCCCCGCGTTGCGCCGATGATCGTCCTCCTTATGCCTAGTGCTGGTGCTGGGGCCCAGCAACAGCACTCGGGGTGGAGACCAGTTCCCGCGCCAGCTCCGCGAGGTGGCTGAAGTCGGTCCCGCGCTCCAGGAGTTGTTCAGGGGTTCCTTTCACCAGGCCCGCCTCCTTCATTCGCAGGGCCAAGTACCGCACGGTGTCGGCCGGATCCAGCCGTCGCCAGACGTCGTAGGGGATCTCGCGCAGGTTCTGCCTGGCGTACGTCAGGTTGTCCGTGTGACCTCTGTCGACCATGAGCCGGGCCGCGTGCCCGGGATGGGCGTCGACGACATCCGCGGCCCGCAGTACCGCCCGAAGCGCCCGCCGTGTGGCGACTGGATGGCGCTCCATCCAGCTCCGGTTGACGGTGGCCATGCAGCAGAAGTAGTTCGACCAGGGCCGGTCCACCATGGAGTTGACCATCACGGTGCCGATGCCCTGATCCCGCAGGGCCTGGGAGTAGGGCGGGAAGGCCGCCAGGGCGTCCACCCGTCCCGAGGCCAGCAGGTCGGCCGCCTCCGGCGCCGTATAGGTGACCACCTCGACGTCCTTGGACAGCCTGATGCCCACGTTGCCGAGGGTGATGGCCAGGAAGATGCCATCCGGTCCGGTCGGAGAAACGACGCCGACCCGCTTACCCTTGAGCTCACTCATCGCGCGGATACCGCGGCTGGCGAAGACCTGCCAGCAGCCCACGTGGATCCCACCCAACATGACGGTCGGGTCGCCGGAGTCGATTCGCAGCAGGTGGGTGGCGGCGTAACCCAGGGCAAAGTCGAGATCGCCAGCCGGCAAGGCCCTAGGGCTGTTGGCGCGCTTGGCGAGGACCCCGGCCGCGGCGGCCTCGCCCACCCCGACCCCGTCGGTCTTGGCCTGACCGTCTGCGATGGTGGCCAGGTAGGAGGAGTGCTTCGCGTCAAGGTAGCTGTACTGCGAGGGAGCCGCGCGACCGCGAGCGGCGCGATAGGCCGCTGTCGCCACCGCGGCGTCGAGATCCGCGCCCTCTGGCGCGTCGACGGTCGTGGCATAGGGCTCGTACCCGCCCTCGACCGCGACAGCGGCGTCGTACACGGCCAGCGCGACGATCGCGGCCCGCGGCGCCGCGGCCGCCGGGCGCCGCGGTTCGGCTGCGCTGTGAATGGTGGGCGCGACGATCGCGGCCCAGTCCGTCACCACGTTGTGGTCCGTCGCCGCACGTGGGGTGGCCGTCGCGGTCGGGTTTGCCGCCGCAAGCTGGGTCGGGACCGAGTCCGCGCCGGCGCAGGCGGCCAGAGCGAGCAACGACGTGGTCAGCAGGATCGAGATGTTTCGAGGTAGTCGAGTCATGCAACCGAACGTAGGCAGCGCGAACACGGGCGTCTGCCGTACATGTACGGGATCCAGGTACGTAAATTTCGCAACGTCCGAGGAACTGGTTGCTATAGCGGCCAGTTCCTCGGATGTCCTGAGTTGGTCCTGAAGGCGTTCTGAAGGTTCGCGTCCGACCCTGTACCCCACCAAAGCGATTTCCAGGGAGTGGGCGAGGCGACAATGACGGTTTTCACGGGTGCCACCGCGGTCGAGGCCGCGGCGAGCGCCAGCGCGAATGGCGCCACGGCGGCGGCGGTCGGCATGGTCGTCGTCACCCTGATCGCCGTAGGAACCGTGTGCGTTCTGACGCGGTGCCGCACCCACGCGACTGCTCGCACTAGGCGGTCGCGGTCACTGCGGATCTCGGCGACGAGCAGCCCGCGCACCCACGCCCTCGCACCGTCGGCATCCTCGTCCGCACAGGGCTGAAGCCGATCTGAAGCACCCCACGCCAGCCTCGATCTCACCGGGCCACCAGGGCCCTACTGACAAGGAGACTCACCAATGAATGCAAGCGTCGAGACGACCAACGCAACGACCGCCGGCACTATCCGTCCGTGGCGGCGCCGGCTCGCCGCCCTCGCACTTGCGGCCGCCGGGGTGGCGGCGCTCAGCGCCTGCCAGACCGAGCAGCTGGGCGCGGACGGCGAGTCCTTCACCCGTCAGGACGTGGAGCAGGCGGTGACCAACGACGTCGCCGACGTACTTGAGCAGGGCGCGGTCGCCACCCAGGAGATCGTCGACGAGCTCCGCGCCGAGCTCGGCACAGAGCAGGCCTCACATGACGGACTCGGCTCCGCCTCCGAAGGCCCGCGTGAGGTCCAGATCGAGACCGACAATCTCAGCGATGACGAGATCGCGGCGGCGATCATCGACGCCGTCGAGAATTCCTGAGCCGCGATAGCCTCGCGGGATGGCCGATCGCACGCCGCTGAGCCTCACCGCGATTACTGCCGCCCTGGCAGAACTACCCGGATGGTCGGGTGACGCGAGCGGTATCCGGCGGACGATCAAGGCTCCGAGCTTCCTGGCGGGCATCGCCGTTGTCGACGCGGTTGCGCTCGCGGCCGAAGATCTCGACCACCACCCGGACATCGACATCCGCTGGCGCACCATCAGCTTCTTCCTGGTCACCCACTCTGCCGGGGGGCTCACCCGGCTCGACGTAGACCTGGCGCGGCGCATCGACGCGATCGCCCGCGCGGCCCATTGCAAGCAGGCTGAATCCACGAGCGGGTGACCCGGTGTTGGCGGTGATTTCACCGCTCGCAGACGATCGCGGGGTCCGAGACGTGATCGACTCGGGCCCGAGGTCGGGATCCTGCCCGGCGCTGACGTTACGGGGACTCACATGATTGCGACACGAATCGCCGCCTGCGCACTGCTCGCCCTGGTCAGCGTGTCCGGGTGTGGTGGAGGCGATGACGAGGGCAGCGGTGCCGCGGCGGACTCGGCAGGTTCCACCGCCTTGGCGCCAAACGCCGACAGCGCGCCGGCTGCCGATGCCGGATCATCCAGCACCTCCGGCTCCGGCGATGAGGCGACCTGCAAGAAGGCCCTGCTCATACAAGCCCGACGCAACTTCGAGCTCGCCCTCGAGTCGCAGGGCACCAGTCCAGACATCGACCGCAACATCCCCAAAGCCTGTGAGTTCGTCAAGGATCCGGCGACCCAACGGCGCCTCGCCAAGGAGGTGGCCGCAGAACTCGCCAAGGAGAAGGGCGCCGGGGGCTGAGCTGCCCAGTGGGGTTGCCGCGCTGACGCGCTCGACCTGGGACGCGCGGTTTCGACCACCTACGCTAGCGATTCGACCCCGCCGGGACGAGCGTGCGACCACCACAGCCGCGCCCCGTAGGTTCGCTCCATGAGCGAGCGAGAGCGCAGACTGCGGGTGGTCATCGTCGGGGCCGGATTCGGCGGGATCGCGACCGCAATCGAGCTGCGCAAGCACGGGATCACCGACATCACGATCCTTGACGCCGCCGAGGGGGTGGGCGGCACCTGGCTGCTTAACAGCTACCCCGGGGCGGCGTGCGACGTGCCGAGCCCGCTGTACTCCTATTCCTTCGCCAAGCGCAACGACTGGGCGCACCTGTGCGCGCATCAGGGCGAGATCCTGGCCTACCTCCGCTCGGTGGCCGCCGAGTATGGGATCGACAAGCTCGCCACCTTCGGGGTCCGTGTCGAGGATTGCATCTGGGAAGAGGAGCGAGCGCAGTGGCGCGTGCGGGCCACTGACGGCCGAACCTGGCAGGCGGACGCGATCGTGATCGCCACCGGGCAGCTCAATGCACCCAGCATCCCGGCGATCCCCGGCGCTCAGAGCTTCACCGGCGCGATGTTCCACTCCGCCCGTTGGGATCACGGCCTGGATCTGACGGGACGCCGGGTCGCGGTGATCGGCAACGGACCCAGCGCGGTGCAGTTCGTGCCGCCGGTCGCCGCCAAGGCAGCGCACCTGACGGTTTTTGCGCGCAGTCCCAACTGGTTCCTGCCCCGGCGCAACACCCCCTACCCGGCTTTCATCCGGGACAGGGTCCAGCGCATTCCTGGAGTGCAGGACTTCCGCCGGGGATTCCTGTTCGAGTACAGCGAGTCCCTCACCGCGTGCATCCGCCACCCGGCGCTCGGGCGGGTAATGGGGCTGCGCTCGAAGGCCTTCATGCGCTGGCAGATCCGCCACAAGCCCGAGCTTTTCCCCGACGTGGTCCCGGACTATCAGTTCGGCTGCAAGCGCGTGGTGTTCTCCAGCCACTTCCTCGCCGCCCTCACCCGCCCGAACGTCGCCCTGGTGACCAGCGACATCGTCGAGATCTCCCCGACCGGTATCCGCACGGCCGACGCCGCCTTGCACGAGGTCGACACCCTGATCTGGGGGACCGGCTTCGCCGCGACCGACTTCATGTTCCCGATGGAGATCACCGGCCGTGCCGGCGTGAGTCTGCGTCAGGAATGGGCGGGCGGCGCACACGCGCACCTCGGCATGACGGTGCCCGGATTCCCCTCGATGTTCGTGCTCTACGGGCCGAACACGAACACTTCCGGCGGCTCGATCATCTGGTACCTGGAACAGCAGGCCCGTTACGTGCGTCAGGCGCTATGCGTTGTGCAGGATCGCGACGTGGCCGCCATCGAGGTGCGCCGCGAGGTCGAGGCGGCCAGCGATGCGGCCCTGCAGGCCCGCTTCGCCGGCACCGCGTGGACCGCGGGCTGCGAGTCCTGGTATCTGGATCCGAACGGACGCAACGTGGCGAACTGGCCGGGCTACATGCGCCAGTACCGTAAGGCGGTGCGCCGGATCAACCCCCGCGACTTCCGGCTGATCCCGCGCCCCGCTCCGGCTACTGACACCGCGACCGTGGCCACCCGCGTCAACGTGGCTGCGTATCGGGACCAGTCGTGAGCACGATCGCCTCCTGGGTCGCTTGATCCAGCAGGGCCTTGAGCAACTCCGCGTCGAGCAACCTGCACGGTGCGGGGAGCTTGCCTGCCGCGTCGGCGAATGCCTGATCTGGATCCTTCGCCCCGTCCGAGGCCCGGAAGGCCGCCACCAGGGAGTCGATCATGGCGGTCAGGCACTGAGAGCTGCGAAAGCGCGGATCCTCACTCGCGGCGCCCACGGGTTGCCCCGTCCCGACCTCGCTCGGGCCGTCCCCGCCCCCACCGCACGCGGTCGCGAAGAGAACGAGCGTCCCGGCAAGCACAACTCGCGCGAGATGTAACGACAGCACAGGAACCTCCTTCACCCTGACGTCCGAGCGGGTGGTGGTGATAGCGACCACCTGTTCGGAGGCCCGGGGGGTAGACGTTGTCACGGACATCAACCGGGTTTCCGTCACGAATAGGCGTCGCGGCGATGCCGGATGGTGATCACCCGGACAACGACGCGGTCCTCATGGATTTCGTAGATCACGCGAAACTCACCACGCCGCGCGGAGTACAAACCGGCCATCTCGTCGCGGAGCGGCTTCCCGACGCGGTGCGGGTTCTCGGCCAGCGGCCCGAAGATGAACTCGGCACAGGCAGCCGCCACCGCTTCGGGCAGATCGACGTCCAGGGCTCGCCGCGATCGCGGCGATAGGAAGATCGAGTAGGTCACGAACGCAGGCGGCCGGCTGCGCGAAGCTCGGCCTCGACGACATCGCCCGGAATCCACTGATCGTCTGGCAGCGACGCCGCCTCGCGGATGTCAGCCATCGTCGCGGCATCGCCCAGGATGTCTAGCGTTTCCATGAGCGAGTCGTAGTCGTCAGCGCTCATGAGCACGGCAGCCCGGCGCCCGTTCCTGGTGACCTCGACCCGCTGGTGGGTCCGCTCGGCCTCCTCGACCAACTTCGACAGATTGGCACGCACGTCGGCGATCGGCAGGGTGGTCATGTACAGGATTCTAGCGCGAATCGGTCACGACGAGCTAGAGCGAAGTCCACCCCGTTGCCTACCAGCTGGGCGTCACGTGCCGGTCCGCGCTCGCACGCCGAATGGCGGTGCCCGCGAATACCGTCTCGGGACATGAAGGCAACAACCGGGCGGCGGGCGTGATCGAACCACCCTCCGCAGTCATCTACGACCTTGACGAGGCGGCGACTTTGCTTTGGGACCTCGAGAGCGCGCGCGAGCCTTTGCGCGAGTTCGAGGCGTTCAGCCCGCTCGCCGGCGTTGTTCATCAGATCGTCGTCCTGCACCCAGGCTGGGTTGCGGCGATAGCTCACCACCGCCAGCACGAGGATCTGGTCCGCCTCGAGCAAGTACACGACCAGATAGGGAAAGCGCTTGAGGATCACGCGGCAGTAGGAATCGAACAGGACGGCACCGGACTCGGGGAACGACTCGAGGCGATCGAACTGTTCTGCCGGGCGAAGGCGGAATCGTGCAGGCAGAGCCGGGTCACGGCTCCCGTAGTAGTCCAGGATCGCCGTCAGGTCTCCCTCTACGTCGGGATGGAAGACCAGGCGATGGCCAGTCACTTCCAGCGCTGATTGATCCGGGCGTCGAGCTCTTCCCGGGTCAGGCCCACGGAAGGGTTCGCCGCGAGCTCAGCCGCACGGGACCGGATCGTCGCCTTCTGCGTCTCGGTCACGGCAATCGGCGCGGCCTCGACGGTGCTCTCGATGTACTCGACGAGCTCCAACCGCTCATCCAGGCTCATCGCATCGATCGCCGATTGCAGGGCGGGATTCACCATGCGATCAGGCTACTCCGGTCGCGCGTCGAGCACCTCAACGTCAGCCAGCCCGATGCTCGCCCCGAAGGCCCACGATCAACGTTGAGAAAGGAGTGGCGGCAACATTCGCGATTGGCGCCTCATTCGTATCAACCTTGATCGTCAGCCGTCGCCCGGCCACGCCGGGCCAGATGCGCGACCGGAACTACACATTAAATCTGAAGTCCACGACGTCGCCGTCGCGCATCACGTAGTCCTTGCCTTCCATGCGGACCTGGCCGCGCGATTTGGCCTCGGCCATAGACCGCGCCGCCATCAGGTCGGCGAAGCCGACGATCTCGGCCTTGATGAAGCCGCGCTGGAAGTCGGTGTGGATGACCCCGGCGGCTTCGGGAGCGGTGGCACCGGCGCGGATCGTCCACGCCCGGGCCTCTTTCGGACCCGCCGTCAGATAGGTCGCCAGCCCGAGGGTCGCGAATCCGACGCGGGCGAGCATGCTCATTCCCGATTCGCTCTGCCCGATCGATTGCAAGAGCTCGAGGGACTCCGCTTCGTCCAGTTCGATCAGCTCGGACTCGATCTTGGCGTCGAGGAAGATCGCCTCCGACGGGGCGACCAGCGCGCGGAGTTCGTCCTGCAGCGCGGCGTCACCGAGTTCGTCAGAATCCATGTTGAAGACGTAGAGGAACGGCTTGGCCGTCAGCAGGTGCAGGTCGCGCAGATGCTCGGGGTCCAGCCCGGCGGCGAAGACGGTCTGGCCCGAGTCCAGCACGCGCTGCGCCGCCTCGACCGCCGCGACCTTGTCGGCCGCCTCCTTGGCGTTCTTGCCGAGCCGGGTGTCCTTCTGCAGCCGCGGTAGCACCTTCTCAATGGTCTGCAGGTCGGCGAGGATCAGCTCGGTGTTGATGGTCTCGATGTCGGCCTTGGGCGAGACCTGGCCGTCGACGTGCACGACGTCGGGGTCGGTGAACACCCGGATGACCTGGCAGATGGCGTCGGAGTCACGGATGTTGGCCAGAAACTTGTTGCCCAATCCCTGGCCCTCGGAGGCCCCCTTCACGATGCCGGCGATGTCGACGAAGTTCACCGTCGCCGGGATGATCTTCGCCGAGTCGAAGACCTCCGCGAGCTGGGCCAGACGCGGATCCGGGACCGCGACCACGCCGACGTTGGGTTCGATGGTCGCGAACGGGTAATTCGCGGCGAGCACGTCGTTCTTGGTCAACGAGTTGAACAGCGTGGACTTGCCGACGTTGGGCAGTCCGACGATGCCGATGGTGAGAGCCACGAGGGAGCACTCTATTCGGCACCGGCGAACTGCCCTTGCTGCCAGGTGACCTCCGCCAAGAGCCGCTGGCCCCCGCGGTTGGGATGGAAGAAATCCCACTTGCTGATCTGGTCGAACGCGAATCGGGTCCGAAAGACCGCGTTGTCGTCGAACCGGCACAACGGCCCATAGGCGACGCAGGCCGCCGCAAGCTCGGTGTTGTAGGCCCTGATCCGCTCGCGTACCCGGTCCCGGCGGGCGACATCAGGCTCGTCGTAGGACCCCGGATTCGCGAGCATCGTCGGGCACACGTCGAACTTCGACCAGACGTAGCGCACCACCCGATGGCGGTGACCGACGTCCCAGAGCCGCTTGAGGTCAGGGACGCTCGCGATGAAGATGCGCGTGCCGCGCGCGGCCAGAACCGCCAGCGCGTTGTCCACCCCGGAACGAAAATCCGCCGGGGCGGTCATCCGCGCCTCGTCGGGACGGCACACGTCGTTGGCCCCGATCAGGATCGTCACGTAGTCGCTGCTCGCGGCCACGGCGGCACGAGCCTGGCCGGGGAGTTCGGCGACGCGGGCGCCACTGCGCGCCAGGTTGACGCTGCTCAGCGGGGCGCCCGCGGCCAGCAGGCGATCGCGGTGCCCGGCCACCCCGTCCTTGCGCTCGGTGCCGGTGCTCCAAGACCGGTCCGGGCAGTCCCGATAGAAGCCGCAGGCGTTGAAGCCGCGGGTGATCGAATCTCCCAGGGCCGCCATCGTCGTCGGCAGCGCGACGGTGCCGGCGCCCGGTGCGGCCGGGGCGGCGTGTGCCACGGCACCGGCCTGGAGCAGGCCGAGGGCCCCCAGCACCGCTGCCGCAATCTGTTTGCGCATACCGCCCCCCAGCTGCGAATCGGCCCCACCCGATTGGCGCGGAGCCTAGGTGCCCCCGGCGCGTTCCGGTAGGACCTTCACCCGACCAGCCGCAATTGCTACCTCCTGGACCACCTTCGCCGGCCGATTCGTGGTCGAGGGGGTAGCACAGTCACCTCCGACGGGACGCCCGAGCAAACTGTCGGTGGGCTGCGCAACCCTGCAGGCATGGATGCATGGGTGGGATTCGGTTTGGCCGCGATCGCGCTACTGGCCCTCGGTGCCGCGGCTGCGGCGCTCGCGCTACGACGGCTGGTAGTCGGAACAGCCGCCGGAACACCACCTCCGGGGCCGCTCGCGTCGATTCCGGAGGGTCTGCGGCGGATGGAGGCCCGCCTGGGCGAGTTGGAGGCTTCCCGCGCGGCGGCCTACGGGGCACTGAGCGAGCAGGTGGAGCAGAGCAGGGCGGCGGCTGAGTTCGTCGGGCGGGAGACTGCCGCGCTCACGCACGCCCTGCGTGCTCCGCAGGCGCGCGGGCGGTGGGGCGAGCTCCAACTGCGCCGGGTCGTGGAGCTGGCGGGCATGTCGGTGCACTGTGATTTCACCGAGCAGCACAGCGTGCATACCGGCGACGGCACCCTGCGCCCGGACCTCGTGGTGCACCTCACCGGAGGGCGCACGGTCGTGGTGGACGCCAAGGTCTCGCTGGCGGCCTACCTGCAGGCCCACGCCGCGACCGAGGAGTCGCTGCAGCTCGACCGCCTGCGCGCCCACGCGCGGCACCTGCGCACCCACGTCGACCAACTGGCCGGCAAGGCGTACTGGCGGCACGTGGCGGGCAGCCCGGAGTTCGTCGTACTGTTCCTGCCCGGCGAGGCCTTCCTCGCGCCCGCCCTGGAGCACGATCCGGAGCTGCTGGAGCACGCCATCGCGGCGCGCGTGCTGATCGCCACGCCGAGCTCACTGGTGGCGATGCTGCGCACCATCGCGTGGAACCACCAGCAGGAGGCACTCTCGCTGCACGCCCGCGAGGTCTTCGACCTCGGCCGCGAGCTGTACACCCGGCTGGCGAGCGCGGCCGAGCATGTGGACCGGCTCGGCCGCTCGCTGAGCCGCACGGTCGGCGACTTCAACGCGGCGTCTGCTTCATTGGAGTCGCGGGTGCTGGTCAGCGCCCGGCGCCTGCACGCGTTCGGGATCGCGAGCGGCGAGATCCCCACCCCGCGCACGGTGGAGAACTCCCCGCGCAAGGCGGCGGCCCCGGAGTTCGCACTCACCCCGCCTACGATGGACCCATGACCGCTCCGAGCCCCCCGAGCGCCCGCCGCGTGCTGCTGGCCGCTCCTCGCGGCTATTGCGCCGGCGTTGACCGGGCAGTGCAGACCGTCGAGCAGGCGCTCGAGCTGCACGGGGCGCCGGTGTACGTCCGCAAGGAGATCGTGCACAACCAGCACGTGGTGGCCACGCTGCGCGCGCGCGGCGCAATCTTCGTCGAGGAGACCGCCGAGGTCCCCGAGGGCGCGCTGGTCATCTTCTCGGCCCATGGCGTCGCGCCGGTGGTGCACACCGAGGCCGCCGCGCGCAGTCTGCGCACCATCGACGCCACCTGCCCGCTGGTGACCAAGGTGCACAACGAGGCACGCCGCTTCGCCGCCGACGACTACGACATCCTGCTGATCGGGCACGAGGGACACGAGGAGGTCATCGGCACCGCTGGGGAGGCGCCCGAGCACATCCACCTGGTCGAGGGTCCGGACGACGTCGTGAATGTCACCGTGCGCGATGAGAACCGGGTGGCCTGGCTATCCCAGACCACCTTGTCCGTCGACGAGACCCTGGCGACGGTGGCGAAGCTTCGCGAGCGTTTCCCGGCGCTGACCGATCCGCCCAGCGACGACATCTGCTACGCGACACAGAACCGTCAGGTAGCTGTTAAGGCGCTCGCGCCCCGTTGCGAGCTGGTGATCATCGTGGGCTCGGGCAACTCCTCCAACTCGGTTCGCCTCGTCGAGGTCGCTCTGGAGTACGGGGCGGGCGCCGCCCACCTCGTCGACCACGCCGGTGAGGTCGACCCTGCCTGGCTCGGCGGGGTGAACACGATCGGGGTGAGCAGCGGCGCCTCGGTGCCCGAGATCCTCGTCGAGGACCTGCTGAGCTGGCTGGCGACCCGGGGTTTCGGCGAGGTCGAGGTCGTCCGCGCCGCCCAGGAGACGCTGCTGTTCTCGCTGCCCAAGGAAATCCGCCGCGACCGCAAGGCGGCGGGGTAACGCGTCCCGGGCCGACTTCGGGCCGGCCGTTCTGGGCGGGGGACTGGCCCTGGCCGGTGTCGTGACGGCGCTGTTGATCGTCGGGATGCGGGCCGGGCGGGCGCCTCAGCAACAGGGGAATCGCTGAGTCGACATCTTCTGCGCCGAACGGCCCGTGGTCGCCTGCCCGGAAGCCACGGGGTGCGATTCGGTGCCCACCGTGACCACTGGTCGACGACGAACGGTCGCCACAATCCGTCCGGCGTAGCGACCCGAATCACCAGTATGGCGACCCTTGATGGACGAAATGTCCGATTCGTCACACAATGCAGCATGCCTTCAGACACCTTGACCGTCGTCCGCCTGCCGGACCTCGCGCCGTACGTGGACGAGCTGCGGGCCGCCACGGGCTCCGATGTGACCCTGGGCGGAGTCGCGGCGGGCGGGTCACAGATGACCCTCTCGACCCTGTCGGGAAACCGGTCCGAGTCCCTGCGCAACCTCAAGGTCGATCTGGGATTCGGTTTGGGCGGCAAGGCGCTCGCGCTCGGGCGACCGATGCGGGTAGTCGATTACGCCACCGCAAGCGGGATCACCCATCACTACGACAAGGCCATCGACGTCGAGGGCATCCGCGCGATGCTCGCGGTGCCTTTCCGGGCTCCTGAGGGCGTGCGCGGGGTCATCTACGCGGCGATGCGCCGGCCGATGGTCATCAGTGACCGGGTGCTCGACCGAGCCGTCACCGTGACGCGCCGGATGGAGTACGAGGCCGCTGTCGCCGCCGAGGTCAACCGCCGCGTGACGGGCCTGATCGCCGCCGCGGCACCGGCCGAGAACGCCACCCGGGACCAGTGCCTGCGCGATGTGCACGCCGAGTTGGCCCTGATCCGCGACGCTGTGCACACCGACGCCCGCGAGAAGATCGACCTGCTGCTCTCGCAGATGGCACGCGCGATGGGCGGCGGCGAACCCGCCCTGCGGCCGAGCCTGGACGTGCGCCTGACCCGGCGCGAGATCGACGTCCTGACCCAGGTCGCCACCGGCGCCACGAACTCCGAGGCGGCCGCGCGCCTAGGGCTCACCGCCGCCACCACGAAGTCCTACCTGCGCGATGCCGCCCGCAAGCTCGGCGCCCGCAACCGCGTCGAGGCCGTCACCGCTGCCCGGCGCGTCGGCCTCATCCCCTGACCGCGCGCAGTCATCCCTGGTGCGGGGCGAGGTAGGCCTTGGCGTCCTGCGACTCGAAACCCTCGCCGATCTGACGCAATCGGCCATCCATCGCCTTGTCAGGGGTGGCGAGGTAGACCTCACGACTTGGCGGCGCACCCGGCTTGGACAGGTCCAGGTCAACGATCAGACCGGCGGTGTCCACGGTGGTGCTGGCGTTCTTCGCCGCGAAGATTCCCGCCCGCGAGAGATCCTTGGCCGCGCAGGCCCGTTCCAGGATCTGCTGCCAGATCAGCCCGACGGCGTAGCCGTAGTTGACTGCGTAACTGGGCAGTTGCTCATACGCGGCGGTGTACTTGCCCGCGACCTCGGTGGCCTTGGCGGTCTTGGCGCCGAAGGGGACGACGCTGGCCGCGACGATGAGCTTGTCCAGCGCACCCGCGGCCGGGGTGTCCATCAGCGAGGGGGAGAACACCGGTGCGTTCCCGACCAGCGGCACGTTCAGGCCCAGGGCCTTGTTCGCCGAGGCCGCAGAGCCCAACTGCGGGCTTGAGCTCGTCAGGGCGATCGCGCTGACCTTGTCGCCCTTGAGCCCGGTGACGATCGAGGTCATATCGGTGTCGGTCGGGGTGACCTTCTTCGCCACCAGCTTCATGCCGTGGGCCTTGGTGAAGAACTGCGAACCGCGCAGGCCGTTGCCCCCGTACTCACCGTCGATGTAGATGTGCCCGATCGTGTCGCCCTTGGCGATCTCACCCTCCGCGAGCAGGTAGGACAGCGCGTTGATGATCTCCAGGTCATACGTGGTCCCCGCGATCAGCACGTAGGGCTGATCCAGCACCTCCGAGCTCCAGGACACCGCCACCGAGGTGATCTTCTTCGCATCGATGTCGCCCTTGAGCGCGGCGATCATCGGCGAGCCGAGCAGCTCCAGGAAGCCGGCGGATTCTGGCTCAAGCTCGCTGAACTGCACTTTGGCCTGCTCGGCCTTGTAACCGTGATCGCGTACCTCGACCTGGATCCTCCGTCCGCACACCCCGCCCGCGGCGTTGACGTCGGCCACCCAGAGGTCCTCCCCCGCCCGGATGTTGAGGCTGAGCTCCTTAAACGGGCCCGAGGCGTCGGTGAGCGAGGCCAGGGTGATGGTGTCCGCGGTGACGCCGGGGCCGCCGAGCACCCCGTCCGCGGCAATCGCCGGGCCTTCGTCGTCATCTCCACCGCAGGCGCTGAGCGCCAGCGCGGAGCACAGCAACAGGACCGGGAGCGGGTGTCGTAGACGCATGGAAACGATCCTGCTCGCGCCGCGCACCGGCGTCCAGCACCGCACATCCGAACGGGGCCGGCCGCTGGTGACGGCGACCCCGTTCGGGTGAATCTGAGCTCTCGGCGCTACTTCTCGAACGGCCCCTTGTAGGCCGCGGCGTCGTCGGAGACGAACAAGGGGGTGACCTGCTTGAGGCGTCCGGGGGCGTCCTTGTCGGCCACGGCCACGTAGACCTCGCGGGTCGACGGGGAGCCGGGCTTGGTGAAGTCCAGCTCGGCGATCAGCTCCTGGGTGTCGATGGAGGAGCTGGCGTTCTTGGCCGCGAAGATGCCCTCACGCGAGAGGTCCTTGGCCTCGCATGCCTTGTCCAGGATCGCCTTCCACATCACACCGAGGGCGTAGCCGTACTGGACGGTGAAGCTCGGCTTGCCACCCGGGTTCGCCTCGTCATAGGCCGCGGCGATCTCCTTGCCCTTGGCGTTGTCCGAGGAGTAGGGCACGGCGCTCGCGACGACGAAGAGCTTGCTCAGCGCCTCGGCCGCCGGGGTTTCCATCAGCGCGGGCGCGAAGACCGGGCTGTTGCCCACCAGCGGCACGTTCAGGCCCAGAGACTTGCTCGCCGAGGCCGCCGACGCGGTCTGCGCGGGACTCGTCGTCAGGGCGATGGCCTTGACGCCGTCACCCTTGAGGCTGGTGACGATGTTGTTCATGTCGGTGTCGGTGGAGGTGACCTTCTTCTCCACCAGCTTCATGTTGTGCTTCTCGGCGAAGAACTTCGAGCCCAGGAAGCCGTTGCCGCCGTACTCACCGTCGATGTAGATGTGGGAGATCGTGTCGCCTTCCTTGATCAGCCCCTCCTTGAGCAGGTGGGACAGACCGTTGATGATCTCCAGGTCATAGGTGGTGCCGGCGATCAGCACGTACTCCTGATCGAGCAGGAACGAACTCCACGCGATGGCCACTGTGGTGATTTTCTCCGCCGCGATGTCACCCTTGAGGGCCGCGATCACCGGCGAGCCGAGCAGCTCCATCATCCCGGCGACCTTGGGTGCGACGTCAGGGAACTGCACCTTGGCCTGCTCGGCCTTGTAGCCGTGGTCGTTGAAGTCGATGGCCACCTGGCGCCCGCAGATCCCGCCCGCGGCGTTGACGTCCTTGAGCCAAAGCTCCTGCCCCGCGGTGAGGTTGACCCCGAACTCCTTGAACGGCCCGGACGTGTCGGTCATGGTGCCGAGGGTGATGGTGTCGGCGGTGACGCCGGGACCGGTCTTGATGCCGTCCGCGGACACAGCCGCCTCGCCCTCGTCATCCCCGCCGCCGCACGCGGCCAGGATCAGCGACGAGGCGAGGACCAGTCCCGCCATCTTCTGTGGTCTACGCATCGTCAGGTTCCTTTCGAGGGGGCGAATAACACGCCCAGGGGGGTCTGGGAAAGTCGGGCCATGATGCGGCGGCCGATTGCGGCGAGCCCGCCGGGCTCGAACATCACGACCGCGATCACCAGGGCACCATAGATGAACGTCGTCAGAATAATCGGTGTGACAGCTGTGGCTCCGGAACCGATCAGCTCGTTACTGCCGAAGAATTTCGGGAGCATTAGGGGCAAACCGAACACCAGAGCGGACCCGGCGATCGCGCCGCCCACCGATCCGAGCCCGCCGATCAAGATCATGGCGAGAAAGGCGATGGCCACCGGAATCGAGTAGGAGCCGGCGAACTCACTCTCGTCGGGCTTCACGATGTCGTTCCAAAACGCGAACATGACGCCCGCGAGCCCGGCGTAGGCCGAGGAGATCGCGAACACCTCGGCACGGACCCGGGCGACCGGCACCCCGAGCGCTGCGGCGGCGTGCTGGTTATCGCGCACCGCCCGCCAGGAGCGGCCCGGTCGGCTCTTCACCGCACCCACCGCCAGGGCGTAGGCCACCAGCGTGAAGAACAGGAACAGGAAGTACAGCCGCTTCTCGTTCTCCACGAAAGAGAAGCCGAAGATCTGGAAGTCGACGGGTTCGCGGCCCGACGCGGTGCCACCGGAGATGTCGGTGTAGCGCTGGCCGACGTAGAGCCCGACGTAGACCAGCGCGAGGGTCGCGATGCCGAGGTACACCCCGCGCACCCGCCCTGCCACCGGGGCGAAGATCAGCCCGAGCGCGCCGGCGACGGCGATCCCGCCGATCAGCCCGAAAATGGGTGGCAGGCCGAAAGAGATCAGGTCAGGCTTCGCGGGATTCTCCTCGGCGGTGATCACGCAGTAGGTGACGGCGCCGGCGAACAGGAAGAACGGGTGCGCGAGCGAGAGCTGCCCGGCCTGCCCGGTCAGCAGCGTCAGCCCGATCGCGCCGACAGCGCCGATCATGATGTATTGCAGGATCGTCAGCCAGGAGTTGTCCAGGTAGGTCGGCGGGGTTGCCAGGGCCAGGATGAGGACCGCGATCAGCGCCAACCTGGACTGGACGCTGCGGTCCCGCAGGTCAGGAAGACTCGGCCGCCCGGCCCTCGAACTCACAGCAGGGCTCTGGGTAGCACTAGACACGGGTGCGCTCCCGGGTGCCGAACAACCCGGCCGGGGCGATGATCAGCACCACCAGCATCACGATGTAGACCGAGACCTTGGAGAACTCAAAGGAGATGTACTCCGCTGACAGCGCCTCGGTGAGCCCGACGATGAATCCGCCGAGCACCGCGCCCTCGGTGGAGTCCAGGCCCCCGATGATCGCCGCCGGGAAGGCGACCAGGGCGACCGCATGGGTCCCGGTGGACAACCCGGATCCGGAGAAGTCCTGGGTCGCCATGAACAGCACCGCGATTCCGGCCAGGCCACCGGCGACCACCCAGGCGGTGGAGGTCACCCGGCGGCGCCGGATGCCCATCAAGGCGGCCGCCTCGCGGTTCTCGGCCTGGGCTCGCATCGCCACGCCCCAGCCGGTGTAGCGGAAGGCGATGAAGAACGCGGTGACCAGGATCGTGCCGACGATCAGCGCCACCAGCTGGGTGCGGAACAGGGTGATGTCCCCGACCTGGATTGGTTTGCCGTCATACGGTCCGTCGACGAAGGGCACGTCCAGGCCGAGGCGGCGCACGATCTCGGCGAGCAGGATGACGTCCACCCCGAGGGTGAGCAGGGCGAGCGCGACCGGGTCGGCGAGCGGGCGGCGCGATACCAGTGCGAACTCGATCAGCAGCGCGCCGGCGGCAGCCGCGGCTACCCCGAGCGCCGCGGCACCGAGGAATCCCAGGTCCTCCTGGGTCCGCACGGTGATGTAGCCGCCGAGCAGCACGAACGAGCCGTGGGCGAAGTTCAGCACCCCGCTGGCCTTGAAAATGATCACGAAACCGAGCGCGAGCAGGGCGTAGACGGCGCCCTTGCCCAGGCCGTTGACCGTGAGCTGGATGAAGGTGTCCATTACCCGTTCTCTCCGGCGTGTTCGGCCAATTCGGCCACGGCGTCGGGAACCTCGTCGGGCCCGAGATAGGCCCGGATGACCTCCGGGTTGTTGCGCACCTCGTTCGGGGTGCCGTCGGCGACGACCCTGCCGAAGTCCAGCACGGTGATGCGGTCCGCGACCCCCATGACCAGCGTCATGTCGTGCTCGACCAGCAGGATGGGGATGTCCAGGGCGGTGCGGACCATGACGATAAGTTCGGCGATTTCGGCGGTCTCGCCGGCGTTCATCCCGGCGGCGGGTTCGTCCAGCAGCAGCATCGACGGTTCGGTCGCCAGAGCGCGGGCGATGTCGACGCGCTTGGAGTCGCCGTAGGACAGCCCGCCGACCACGGATCCGAGCAGGTGCCCGATGCCGAGGAACTCGCAGATCTCCACGGCGCGGGCGCGGTGGCGGCGCTGCTCGCCGAGCATCGCCGGCCAGCGCAGCCCGGCGGCCGTGAAGCCGCCCCTGGTCAGGTGGTGGCGGGCGAGCATGACGTTGTCCAGCACGGTGGAGTGCGCCGAGAGCGCGAGGTTCTGAAAGGAGCGGCCCATGCCCCTTGCCGCGATCTTGTGGGGCGCCAGGCCGGTGATGTCGGCGCCGCGCAGGCTCACCGTTCCGGCGTCGGATTGATAGACCCCGCAGATGACGTTGAAGCACGTCGACTTGCCGGCGCCGTTGGGTCCGATCAGCGCGTGAATGGTGCCCGCCTCGACGGTGAAGCTGACCTCGTCGAGGGCCTTGACCCCGCCGAAGGCCAGGCTGACGCCCGAGACCTGGAGTGCAGCCGACATCAGCCCTGCCATTTCGACAACGTGCGGGTGGCGGCGGGCCGCTTGGCCAGGGAGGCACTGCCGGTGGACTCGTGGGCGTCGCCGTGCCCGCCCAGGTAGAGCCCGGCGAGCTCCGGGGAGTCCTTGACGTCGGCGGCGCTCCCGCGCAGGGCGAGCCGGCCGACCTCCAGCACCACGACGTGCTCGGCGACCTTGAGCGCCATCGCCGCGTTCTGCTCGACCACCAGCACGGAGGTCCCCTGGGAGTTGATCCGGGCGATGATCTCCCCGATCAGCGCGATCATCTTCGGCGCCAGCCCCAGCGAGGGCTCGTCGAGCAGCAGAACCTTGGGCCCGGACATCAGCGCCCGGCCCATCGCCAACATCTGCTGCTCACCTCCAGAGAGCAGCCCGGCGCGTTGACCACGACGCTCGGCCAGGCGCGGGAAGAGCTCGTAGGCGGCCTCGATGCCCTCCGCGCGCTTCTCCTTGCTCACGATCAGGCCACCGGCACGCAGGTTCTCCTCCACCGACATCGTGGTGAACACCTGGCGGCCCTCAGGTACCTGCACCACCCCGGCGGCGACGATCTCCGCCGGGTCCAGCTTGGTGATGTCGCGGCCGCCGAGTTTGACGCTGCCCGATTCCACCCGGCCGCGGTGCAGCGGCAGCGTCCCGGAAATCGCCCGCAGCAGCGTCGACTTGCCGGCACCGTTCGCCCCGAGCACGGCCGTGACGGACCCGTCGGGCACGTCGAAATCGACGCCCGCGAGTCCCTGGATGGTTCGGCCGTAACGGACCGTGAGATCGGAAACCTGCAGCAGCACGGGGGCCATCCTTACTTATCCCCCTCGCCCTCACAACGACCGAGGGCCGGGCTACCCCCATAAGTCGGGACCCCGCTAGGGAGAACGCCGTTCCACAACATCGGCGCGCGGGGCCACCTGACCTAGGGTGAGAAGGTGGCAGTGCAGACCAGCGCCGAGTCACCGATTCCGGTCCGCACCGTCGCGCATCTCATCGGGGGATGGATCGCCCGCCTGGGCAAGGTGTGGGTCGAGGGCCAGGTGACCCAGGTGACCCGACGGCGCGGGGCGGCGACCGCCTTCCTGACCCTGCGTGACCCCGTCGCCGACGTGAGTCTGACCCTGACGACACCGCGGGCCCTGCTCGACTCCGTGGTGCCCGCGGTCACCGACGGCGCCCGGATCGTCGTGTTCGGCCGGCCCAACTTCTACGTCGCCCGGGGGGCGCTCTCGTTCGCGGTGGAGGAGATCCGCACCGTCGGGATCGGCGAACTGCTGGCCCGCCTGGAGCGATTGCGCGTACTGCTGGCCGCCGAGGGACTCTTCGACGCCCGCCGCAAGCGCGCCCTGCCGTTCCTGCCCGGGCGGGTCGGCCTGATCTGTGGACGGGCGGGCGCGGCCGAACGCGATGTCGTGGAAAACGCCCGGCGCCGCTGGCCGGCGGTCGCGATCGAGGTGCGCGAGGTCGCCGTGCAAGGTCCCTACGCGGTCAGTGAGGTCAGTGCGGCCCTGGTGGCCTTAGATGCCGATCCGGCGATCGAGGTCATCGTGATCGCCCGCGGCGGGGGCTCGACGGAGGATCTGCTGCCGTTCTCCGACGAAACGCTGCTGCGCGCCGTCTCGGCGGCCCGGACACCGGTGGTCAGTGCGATCGGGCACGAGCAGGACAGCCCCCTGCTCGACTTCGTCGCCGACGCCCGCGCGTCCACCCCCACCGATGCGGCCAAGCTGATCGTGCCCGATGTCGCCGAGCAGTCCCGGCTGGTGGCCACGCTGCTCACCCGCGCCCGCCGGGCATCCTCCACCTGCCTCGACCGCGAACAGGCCGCGCTGACCGGCCTGCGGTCCCGGCCGGTGATCGCCGATCCCGGTGCGGGCCTGCGGCGCCATGAGGAGGCGGTCACGGCGCTGGCGTCGCGCACCGCTCGCGCGCTGACCCTGCTGCTGGACCGCGCGGGCGAGGACCTGGCGCACCGTCGGGACCGGGTACGTGCACTTTCCCCCGCCGCCACCCTGGAGCGCGGCTACGCCGTGGTTCAGCGCGCCGACGGGGCAGTGGTCCGCGAACCCGCCGCGCTCACCGAGGGCGAGCCGCTGCGCATCCGGGTGGCCGGCGGCACGCTTGCCGCGACCGCCGCCGGGGTAGCCCCGCAGGTCTAAGCTCGGGCAGGTGGGCGCGGCGAAGACAACCCAGATGGCGCAGCCCGAGCTGTCCTTCGAGCAGGCACGCGACGCCCTGACCGAGATCGTCGGCCGGCTGGAAGCGGGCAATCTCACCCTGGAGTCCTCGCTCGAGCTGTGGGAGCGGGGGGAGGCGATGGCCGTGATCTGCCAGCACCGCCTCGACGGGGCGCGGGCCCGCGTGCGCGCGGCGCAGGACCCGGACGCCTCTGCGCCCGCCGCGCACGAGGAAGAGGAGTAAGACGATGAACCCCGACCACACCAGCGCTCCCCCGCCCGATCGCAACCTGGCGCTCGAGCTCGTCCGGGTGACCGAGGCGGCGGCGATGGCGGCCGGTCGCTGGGTCGGGCGCGGGGACAAGAACGGCGCCGACGGGGTCGCGGTCAACGCGATGCGGCACCTGATCGGCACCGTGTCGATGAACGGCATCGTGGTGATCGGCGAGGGCGAGAAGGACGAGGCGCCCATGCTGTTCAACGGCGAGCGGGTCGGGGACGGCTCCGGGCCCGAATGTGACGTCGCGGTGGACCCGATCGACGGCACCCGGCTCACCGCGATGGGCATGAACAACGCGCTCTCGGTGCTGGCGGTCTCCGAGCGCGGCATGATGTTCGACCCGTCGGCGGTGTTCTACATGGACAAGCTTGTCACCGGGCCTGAAGCGGCGGACGTCGTCGACATCCGCCTGCCGGTGGCGGAGAACATCCGCCGGGTGGCCAAGGCCAAGAACTCCGACGTGCACGACGTCACCGTCGTGCTGCTGGACCGCCCGCGGCACAACGAGCTCGCCGAGCAGATCCGCGACACTGGCGCGCGGATCAAGTTCCTCACCGACGGCGACGTGGCCGGCGCGATCATGGCCGCCACCGAGGGCACCGGCTGTGACCTGCTGATGGGCGTGGGCGGGACCCCGGAGGGGATCATCGCCGCCTGCGCGATCAAGTGCGTCGGCGGCATGATCCAGGGCCGGCTCTGGCCCACCGATGACGACGAGCGGGCGAAAGCGGTCGACGCCGGGCTCGACCTGGACGCCGTGCTCTCCACCGACGAGCTCGTCCGCGGCGACAACGCCATCTTCGTCGCCACCGGCATCACCGACGGCGAACTGCTGCGCGGGGTGCGCTACCGGGGCGGCAACGCCACCACTCACTCGCTGGTGATGCGCTCTAAGTCCGGCACCGTCCGCAAGATCGAGAGCGTGCACCTGCTCTCCAAGCTGCGCGGCTATTCCTTGGTCGACTTCGACTGAACGCCCAGTGCCCGCAGACGCGGATTCGGGCCATACCTCGCCCGACGATGCGACCACGGTTACTTCAGCTTCGCCGCCAGATCGTCGAGCAAGAACGCGAAGTACTCCCGATTATTCTTCGTCGGTGCTGAGTCCGCACTGGGGGCGTAAGCGGACACACTGGCCACCCGGTTGCCGACCTGAACGAGGTGCAGGTAGTACGCCGTCTGGATGTCCTTCGGGTCGAACGGTAGACCGGAACCGACAACCGAGAATGCATAGCCCGAGCCGGTCTTCTCGGGGATGATCTTGTAGGCCTCATCGGAATCGGAGAACCCTCCGCACGAGTTGACCTTGACGATCTGGTCGACGTAAGCCGTGGCGGCCTTGGCATCCGGGAACGCCGCGATCGTTAGATCAATGAGCGGTCCGTCCGAATCGTAGGAGGATCCCGCCACCACCGGCGCCTCCGGCTCCTCCTTGTCGCAGGTCAGCTCCGAACTGAAATCGCCGTCCGCGTCCGTCCCGTCGAGTTCGGTCCCGTCCGGATAGGGGATCGTGGCGGGCAGCAGCGCTCTCAGCTCGTCCTCGCTCGGCAAAGCTGCCGTATCGGCGGGCGCGGCAGCCTCGCCCGCTACGTCAGCCACCGGGTCCGGGTCGTCCGAACCGCACGCGGCAAGGGCGAGTGCCATCACGAAGGCAACGACGGAAGCGGCGAAACGGCTGGCACGAATCGGGGAGGTCAACACGGTCAGAAACTCCTTCAGATCGACGGGAAGCTCAGCGTCAACACTGATGCAGCGTTGCCCGGGTCCGCATCCCCAATTAGCGCCAACCTCCGCAGGAGCCGCCGCGCTGGTTCCCTATCCTGGGCGGATGCCCGAGTTCGCGTACTCCGATCTGCTGCCGATCGGCCCCGACCCCACCGAGTACCGCCTGCTCAGCACCGAGGGCGTCGGGGTCGCCGACTTGGCCGGCACGGAGTTTCTGACCATCTCCCCCCACGCGCTGCGCCTGCTGGCCGCGGAGGCAATGCGGGAGATCGCGCATTTCCTGCGCCCGGCCCATCTGGCGCAGCTGCGCGCGATCGTGGACGACCCACAGGCCTCCGGCAACGACAAGTTCGTCGCGCGGGACCTGCTCGCCAACGCCAACATCGCCGCCGCAGGGGTGCTGCCGATGTGTCAGGACACCGGCACCGCGATCGTGATGGGCAAGCGCGGCGAACGGGTGCTCACCGGCGGCGGGGACGCCGCAGCGCTCTCGCGCGGGGTTTATGACGCGTACACCAATCTGAACCTGCGTTACTCCCAGCTCGCGCCGATCACCTTGTGGGAGGAGAAGAACACCGGCTCCAATCTGCCCGCACAGGTCGAGCTCTACCTCGACGACGATCCGGCGCACTCGGCGCAGTACAAGTTCCTGTTCATGGCCAAGGGCGGCGGGTCGGCGAACAAGAGTTACCTGTACCAGGAGACCAAGGCGGTCCTGAACGAGGCGTCAATGCTGAAGTTTCTCGACGCCAAGATCCGTTCGCTCGGAACCGCGGCGTGCCCGCCCTACCACCTGGCAATCGTGATCGGCGGCACCAGCGCGGAGTTCGCCCTCAAGACCGCGAAGTACGCCTCGGCGAAGTATCTCGACGCCCTACCGCCCGCGGGCTCGATGTCCGCGCACGGCTTCCGCGACGTCGAGTTCGAGGCCAAGGTTCTCGAGCTGACCAGGGCCACCGGCATCGGCGCGCAGTTCGGCGGCAAGTACTTCTGCCATGACGTGCGCGTGATCCGGCTCCCGCGCCACGGCGCCTCCTGCCCCGTGGCGATCGCCGTCTCCTGCTCGGCGGACCGTCAGGCGTTGGGCAAGATCACGGCATCCGGGATCTACCTCGAACAGCTCGAGCACGACCCGGCCCGCTTCCTGCCGGATGTGACGGATGATCACCTCGACGACACAGTGGTACGCATCGACCTGTCCCGCCCGATGCCCGAGATCCTCGCCGAATTGACCAAGTACCCGGTCAAGACCCGCCTCTCGCTCCGTGGGTCGCTGGTCGTCGCCCGCGACATTGCCCACGCCAAAATCAAGGAACGACTGGATGCCGGCGAGCCGATGCCTGACTACCTGCGCAATTCCGCCGTGTACTACGCCGGCCCGGCCAAGACCCCCGAAGGCATGGCCACCGGCTCGTTCGGACCGACAACCGCCGGACGGATGGACTCCTACGTCGAGCAGTTCCAGGCCGCCGGCGGCTCGATGATCATGCTGGCCAAAGGCAACCGCTCCCAGCAGGTCACCGACGCGTGCGCCAAGCACGGCGGGTTCTACCTGGGTTCGATCGGTGGGCCGGCCGCGCGCCTGGCCCAGGACTGCATCAAGCATGTCGAGGTCGTCGAGTACGCCGAGCTCGGCATGGAAGCGGTCTGGCGGATCGAGATCGAGGACTTCCCGGCGTTCATCGTGGTCGACGACAAGGGCAACGACTTCTTCGCCCCCGCCGACACCGCGGTGCCACTGGCGCTGGGCACCCGCCCCTGACCCTCAATCAGATGCCGCAAAGTGCAACAACCACGGACATCGCGGCCGATGAGATCCGCTCGATCAGATCAACGACCTGACTACCGAGGGCCCTGATGAGAATCTCCTCATCAGGGCCTCACGGTTGTCCCATCCCCGGCAGCCACCATCTCTGGATGCACCCGCCGACAGCGGCGCGGTCAGAGAATCGGGAGGGCCTGACATGGACAGGACATACAAGGCAGGGATCGCGGTGCTCATCAGCGCGTTCGCGGTAACCGCACTGGGCATGGGCAACGCTGCAGCGAATCTCGACGACGAGGTCGCCGCCAAGCGCGAGGACAGCGTCGGACAGGTCGTGGTGGCCGAGGACGACGACGATGACGATGACCAGACCGGCAACACCGCTGACAGCGCCCTGACGGGCAACACCCAGCAGAGCGGCAACAGCGCCGACACCAACTTCACCGGGCCGACCGCCGATTTCGGCGACACCTCGGGGCTGACCGGCAACACCGACCTCGGCGGCAACAGCGGCCTGTCGGCGGACAGCAAGGTGAGCAAGGTCAGCAACGACGACGGCACCCGGGGCGGCAAAAGTGCCATGAGCTCGGACGCGACCAACAGCAAGTTCAGCAAGGTCAGCCGCGACCGCGACCTCAGCCGCGGCGACTTGACCCGCGATCTGACCAACGACGGCCCGGGCAAGAACAACATCGACCACAGCCGGAACTCCACCAACGACAAGAGCCGGAACGACACGCGCTGACTCAACATCGTGTTGCGTTGACGCAGCCTCAGGTGGCCGCCGGCGGACACCTGAGGTTGCGTTCAGGCCGCGGGATCCACAGCTCGATACCCCATCCCACGCACCGTCTCGATCCGGTCGGCACCCAGCTTGCGGCGCAGGTAGCGGATGTAGACATCGACGACGTTGGACTGCGCGTCGAAGTCAAAGCCCCAGACCCGGGAGAGCAACTGCTCCCGAGAGAGCACTTGGCCCGGGTTGCGTAGCAGCGTCTCTGCCAGCACGAATTCTCGCGCGGTCAGGTCCACGTTGCGCCCGGCCACACTCGCCCGACGGGTGCGTAGATCCAGCATCCACTCACCCAGGTGAAGCTGGGTCACCTCCGGCGCGCGGTCCTCCCGCAACCGCAACCTGATCCGAGCGAGCAACTCCTCGAAACGGAAGGGCTTGGCCAGGTAGTCGTCTGCGCCCCCCTCCAAACCTGCCACGGTGTCGTCGATCGAGGACCGCGCGGTGAGCATGATGACGGGGATCGCGCAACGCTGCTCCCGTAGCCGGCGAAGCACGCTGAAGCCGTCCAACAGCGGCAGCCCCACGTCGAGCACCATGAGGTCGAACTCGCCACTGCAGCCGTGATCGAGAGCCGCTACGCCGTCCCCGGCGACGGTCACGGTCAGCCCGCTGGCCCGCAGGCCCTTGGCCACAAAGGACGCGATCCGTTCCTCGTCCTCAACCACCAGGATCCGGCTCACCGGGCGGTGCTCCCTTCCTCGCGCAAGTGGCCCACTGCGGCGATCTCACTGCGCGCCGGACGGGCGGGAACCTCCAGCACGAAGACCGCGCCGGTGATCCCACCGTAGGCCGTCGCGGGCTCGACGCGGACGCGTCCGTCGTGCGCAAGCGCGATGGCCCGCACGATCGACAGGCCCAGCCCGGCGCCGTCCGAACTCGCACCGGCACCTCGTTCGAAGCGCTCGAAGATTCGCTCGGAATCGGCCGGATCAACCCCCGGGCCGTCGTCGCGCACCCAGAGTCGCGCCCGGCCGTCCTCGACGGCCGAGCCGACGGCGATGGTGGAACCTGCGCCGGTGTTGCTGACCGCATTCGCCGCCAGCTGCACCAGCGCTTGGGTGAGCCGTTGCGGATCGGCGTCGACCTCAGCTTCGGCCCGTGCGTCCAAGCGCCAGTCTCGCTCGCCTAACGCACGGACCTTGTCCAGCACATCGTCGGTGAGCGCACCAAGGTCTACCGTGTGCTGCCGCAGGAAGTCAGGACGTTCGGCGCGAGCCAGCACCACGAGGTCGTCGATCAGCCGGCTCATCCGGTCCAGCTCGTCGATCACCAGGTCGCGGGTAGCACTGACATCCTCGACGTCCGCGATGTCCATCAGCTCCAGATGCCCGCGCACGATCGTCACCGGAGTACGCAACTCGTGCCCCGCATCGTCGAGGAACCGGCGCTGGGCGGCGAAAGAATCCTCTAAGCGGGCAAGCATGGCGTTGAAGGTCCGGGCAAGGTCGGAGATGTCGTCGTTGCCGCTCGCCTCGATCCGCCGGGTCAGATCGCTGTGACTGATCTGATCAGCCGTCAGCCGCAGATCGCGTAGCGGCCGCAGCAACCGGCCAGAGACCGACCACGCGCCCAACGCGACGGCCAGCAGCGCTGCTGCAGCCACCGCCGAGTAGGTCCGCAATGAGGCGGTGAGTTCGGCTCGCTCGTCATCGGCAAAACCAGCGGCGACGAAGGATCCGCTGTCCGCATTGCCGGCCACCGGCTTGACGGCGAACCGGACAGTGGACCCGGCGACGTCCAAGGACCCGGCGCCGCCGGAGCGCAGCGCATTGACCGTCGCGATGAACTCCGGTGCGGCGATCAACTCGTCGGCACCGGTGCCTTGCACGAAGACCGGACGATCGCCGAGGAAGGCGATGAGAACCTGGTGTTCGTCGGGCACGCTGCGCCCGAGGCCCACTTCCAGCAGACGCGAGGCGGAGGTGAAGGCGGCGCCGGTGAGCGGATCAACCCCCTCCCTGGCCAGCGCATCGAACTCCGACACCTCCTGGGTCAAGGAATCGATGAGCCGTTGATCAGCCCGCTGGAGTTCGACGACATAAAAGGCGCCACCGGCACCCGCCAGACCGAGCGCTGCGAGCCCCACGACCCAGGCCAGAATCCGCACCCGGACCGAGCGCGGGGCGCGCAAGCGACGCTCAGTCATCTGAACTCGGACCGCGTTTGCCCTTACCGGTGCCCGACGAGTCGTCGCGCTCGTCGTCGCGCTCGTCGTCGCGCTCGTCGTCTTTGTCGTCCTTGTCGTCGTCTCGGTCCGGGTCGTCGTCCCGGTTCGGGTCGCCGGAGCCCGGCTCATCGTCGTCGTCATCGTCATCGTCGCCGATGGTGCGGATAGGGATAGGAACCCGGGTCGGGGTACCGGCGCTGACCGGCGTCCGGGTTGCCTTGGGACCGGGCACGCCCAGGGGCGCAGGAGTCTTGGGTGAGCCGCTCTCAGCACCTCCCCCGCTGCCCACACCGGGATCCGTCGGGCCGGGCACGGGGTCGTCCTTGCCTCCCACAGCGCCTGGACTCGTCACCGGCGCGGGCGCGCCGGTGCGCACCGCCTCCGGAATCTGCGGGCCGGTCCCGGCCGGGGACTGCAGCACGATCGGCTCACCAAAATCCGGCGCCGAGCCACTCTCCCCCGCGACAAGCATCGCGAACAGCCCGCCGGACACCACGAGCGCGGCGGCCGCAAGGAGACTGGCGAGCGGCGAGCGCATACCGAAATCTTCCTCCGCATTCCGCATCGCATTGATGAGGCAGCGATGAGAGTCTTCTCATCGCGTCTTCACGACGATCTCAGCTGTTGGTGCGAGGCTGGACGCCGACGCGCAGGCGCGGCAGATACTCGCAGACGGGGGCAGGCGATGGGCTCGAGTTGGGGGTTCGCCGAGGGCGAGGAAGTCGTCGCGGGGCGACTTGCCGTGCGCCGACTCGGTGGCGGGATCCGCTTCGAGGCCTATTTGGCGTGGGACGAAACCCTGTTCGCCCCGGCGGTGGTCAAGATCCTGCGTCCCGATTTCGTCGCCGATGCCCGGTCATTGCGGGCGTTGCGTCGCGAGGCTGAGCACGGAACCAGGCTCGGCCACCCGTCCCTGGTGCGCTGCTTCGACCTGGTGGACATCGGAGAGCGTCCCCATCTGATGCTGGAGTTCCTCGATGGTCCCCGCCTGTCCACGCTGCTGCGCCGCTACGGGCCGCTGCCGGCTGAGCAGTCTGTGCCACTCGGACTGGAACTGTGCTCAGTTGCCCACTACATGGCCGCCAAGAACATCGTGCACCTGGACATCAAGCCCTCGAACATCGTCATGGGTTCCCCGCCCCGGCTGATCGACCTCTCGATCGCCCGAACCCTGGAACAGGCAGCGGGCCTGGAGGACCCTGTCGGCACCGACGCCTACATGGCGCCCGAACAATGCACCCCGGGGATACCGGCGCCGATGGGCTCGCCCGCCGACGTGTGGGGCGTGGGCGCGACGCTCTACGAAGCCGTCAGCGGCGCCCCACCGTTTCGCCGCGGCTCCAACGCAACAGAGGCGACGCCCGAGCAGCAGTGGCCCCAACTCATCGAACGTCCGCCAGCCCTGCCCAAATCCGTCCCCCCGGCCTTCGCGAGCGCCATCCTCGCGTGCCTTGACCCGGATCCCACCGCTCGACCGAGGGCCGCTGAGCTCGCCGGGTGCATCGAGCCCTTGCTGGCCGCGCTGCCACGACCCGTTCTCGCAGGATTCCTGCCCAAGGGCCGCCGACGGGCAGCTGAACCGCCCCTCCCGTCGGCCGGAGTGCGCCGCTGACCGCCACCCGTCGCACCTGCTGCGCGTGTCGTCGCAGCGGCGATCCGCGCAGGCAGGAGCACCGTCGCGAGCCCGGTATGGTAGGTGGCGACCGACCGCGCCACCCTGTCGTCGGTCATCGCCCCCCACTCGCGAGCACGCACTCGCGGCCCCGGCGGGCAGCACAGGATCCCGGCCCCTCGTGAGCCGTTGGACCCGGCGCCGTAACACGCGGCGCCGTCTCCTACCCTGACCAGCGCACCCGAACTCCCGCCCACCTGCGACGACGCAGCGCTCGGCGGTACCCGCGCGACCGCTTACTCGAAAGCGAGCTGAACACGGTGGCAGATGTCGAAGCTGCGTTGGACGCGGCCGGCCTGAAGAACCCGCACGTCCGCGAGTACGTCGCCTACTGGGCGGAGCTGACCGGCGCCGCGCGCGTCGAGGTGGTCTCCGCGGCCGACGACGCGCGGCTGATCGCCGAGGCCTTGGCCGCCGGCGAGATCGAGCCTGCCGGCGAGGGCCTGTACTACTCGCGCAGCTACCACAAGGACACCGCGCGCTCGGAGGAGCGCACGATCGTCGCCACGAACAAGGCCACCGACGCCGGTACGTACAACAACTGGCGCGACGCCGCCGAGATGACCGCGCTGCAGAAGAAGCAGATGGCGGGCGCGTCGGCCGGCAAGACCATGTACGTGATCCCGTACCTGATGGCGCAGCCCGGCTCCCCGTTGGAGCGCTTCGCCGCCGGCGTCGAGTTGACGGACTGCCGCCCGGTCGTGCTGCACATGATCCGGATGGCCCGCGTCGGCGTGGATTACATCGACTCCCTCGCCGACCCGAATTCGTTCGTGCGCGCCGTGCACGTCACCGGCGACCTGCCGAACCTGGGCCAGGGCACCCCCGATGATCAGCGGTACTTCGTCACCGTCGCCGACGAGCGCACGATCCTGCACTACGGCTCCTCCTACGGCGGCAACGCGCTGCTCGGCAAGATCGCGCACGGGCTGCGTCAGGCTGCTTACGACGGTTGGGCCTCGGGTGAGTTCCTCTCCGAGCAGTTCATGCTGATCGGTATCACCGACAAACAAACCGGCCGCAAGTACCACATCTGCGGGGGGTTCCCGTCGGCCTCAGGCAAGACGAACCTCGCGATGATGCTCGCGCCGGACGACCTGGGCGATCGCTACCACGTCGAGTTCTACGGCGACGACATCGCGTGGCTGTGGGTCGATAAGACCGACGGCAGGCTCTACGGGATCAACCCCGAGTTCGGCGTGTTCGGCGTCGCCAAGGACACCAACGAGACCACCAACCCCACGGCGCTCGGCTCGATCGAGGCCGGCAGCGGCGCGATCTTCACCAACATCGCCTACAACCCCACCACGCAGGAGGTCTGGTGGGAGGGCCGTACCCCGGCCCCGCCCGCGGACCCCACCGGCTGGCTGGACTGGAAGGGCGAGGCGATCTCGGGTCGCGAGAGCGGCGACAACGCACCGTGGGCGCACCCGAACAGCCGCTTCACCACCACGCTGTCGAAGGTCCCGAACATCGCAAGTGACTTCGAGGACCCCAAGGGCGTCCCGATCGACGCGATCATCTTCGGTGGGCGCACCCGCGACCGCGAGCCGCTGATCCGCGCGATCACCGACATCGCCGAGGGCGTCTACGACGGCCTGACCCTGGGCGCGGAGGCCACCTTTGCCGCCGAGGGCGTCGAGGGCCAGCTGCGCTACGACCCGATGTCGATGCGCCCGTTCATGTCCTACCCCGAGGCCGACTACGCCGCCCATTGGCTCAAGATCGTGGGCGCGGCGGCCGAGAAGCCCTTGTTCGCGCACGTCAACTGGTTCCAGCGCGGGGAGGACGGCCGCTTCCTGTGGCCCGGCTACCGGGACAACCTGCGCCCACTGTTGTGGCTGATGCAGCTCAAGAACGGCGAGGTGACCGGCCGGGCGACTCCCGTCGGCATCATCCCGACCCGCGAGGAACTCGACCTGACCGGCGTTGACATCTCAGATGAGGACCTCGACACGCTGCTGAGCATTGACACCGCCCGCTGGCAGCAGGAGATGGGCTTCCGCGAGGCCCACCTGGCCCAGTTCGCGGGCCTGCCCAAGGAGATCTGGGAGGCGCACCACCGCGTCACCGCCGCCCTGGACGCCTCCGCCGAGTAACCCGCAACGTCCGACGATCAGCGTCCGGTCAGGGACGAATCTTCGGACGCTACGCCGAAAGGCGCCCAGGACCGGCCCAGCCCCCGCGACGCAGCGCCTCGTCGATCTGGTCGAGGAACGGCGCCGGGTCCACCCGCAGCGCGAGGTTCGGGATGCGCACGACGACGTGTCCGGCCAGGCGCATCGCGTTCTCCTTCAAGGCGTCCTTCATCGCCTGCTCCGGCGCCAGGTGATGGGAGCCGTTGAGCTCTACCGTCGTCGTGTACTCCTCCCAGACCACGTCATAGCGCCACGACCCACTCTCCGTTTGCCGACGAAGTTGCCGCGTCGGCACCGGGAAGGTTCGCTGTGCACACAATCTCGCGAAGTCCCGCTCCCCAAGTGCCTCGATCCCGCCCGCGATGTCCGCGTGCAACTGACGGAGGAGCCGGCGTCGAGCATCACGGCGCACCTTGACGACCTCCTCGGCGTACTGCTGTGCGGTGAACAACCGCTGCTGGGCGCCGGCAATCACGAAGAGGGCCGCCTCCCGATCCGACCGCGCCCATAACGCAGCATGCACCGCGCCGGTCTCGGGCCGCATCCGCGGAATCCCGGCGTCGTCCACGACCGAACTCAGCTCGAACCTTCGTGTCTCGTGCACGACCACGCCGCGACACCGGCGCGGACGCGCCGACTTCGGCACCGCGACGTGCACATGCTCCGATTCAATCCCGCGCAGGCCCGCGGCCTGCATCGCGGAGACCCCGTCGAGAACGGCGGCCGGACTCACCTCCAGCACGGCTCGCCACCACGAGGCCAGGCGTCGATCGCCGTCGGTGATCCGCACCGTCTGCTTGCCCAGCGATAGCCAGCGACCGGACCGCAGTTCCGCATCAAGTTCCCAGCGCTCGACACCGAGTTCGAAGAGTTGGGCGCGTCCGATTACCCCGCCTCGCGGCCGAGCAGCGTCGACGGCCCTTCGATGACGGGCCTCACGTCTGGCCCGTCGGCTTCGAGGATCCTCCATGCCCCAAACGATGACGCCGCCCGCTGTGGCCGCCCAGCCCCGCGAAGCAATCTGGGGACAACACCCGCCCTTGCTCCCCCCTGTGGATAACGGGACGTCCGAAGAACAGCGTCCGGTGGGGGGCGAATCGTCGGACGCTACGGGGGGTGCTGAGTTGGGTGGGCCGGACGCAACGTTTGACGGGAGACGACATGACGCCTGAACCTCGCGCAACGTCCGACGATTAGCGTCCGGTGGGGGGCGAATCGTCGGACGTTGCGAGGATGGGGGGATGAGTGACGGGCAGCAGTGGCGGATCGAGCGCGATTCGATGGGCGAGGTGCGGGTGCCCGCGTCGGCGAAGTACGCGGCGCAGACGCAGCGGGCGGTGGAGAACTTCCCGATCTCCGGCGAGCGGCTGGAACGGCGCCACATCCGGGCGCTGGCGCTGATCAAGGCCGCCGCGGCGACGGTGAACGCAGAGCTCGGGGTGCTCGAGCCCTCGATGGCCGAGGCGATCGCCGCGGCAGCGGGCGAGGTCGCGGACGGGCGCTGGGACGACGAATTTCCCGTCGACGTGTTCCAGACCGGCTCCGGGACCTCGTCGAACATGAACGCCAACGAGGTGATCGCGGCCCTGGCGACCGAGAATCTCGGCGCGCCCGTGCACCCGAACGATCACGTCAACGCGTCGCAGTCCTCCAACGACGTTTTCCCGTCCTCGATCCACATCGCGGCAACCGAGGCCGTCACCCACGACCTGATTCCTGCCCTCGCGCACCTCGCGCAGGCACTCGGACGCAAGCGCGAGGAGTTCGCCGATGTGGTGAAGTCCGGGCGCACCCACCTCATGGACGCGACCCCCGTGACGCTGGGTCAGGAATTCGGCGGTTACGCCGCGCAGGTGCGCTACGGAATCGATCGCCTGCGGGCCACCCTCCCCCGCGTCGCCGAACTTCCCCTTGGCGGCACCGCGGTCGGCACCGGAATCAACACCCCGCCCGGATTCTCCGCCGCCGTCATCGCCGAACTGGCCCGCAGCACGGGACTGCCGCTCACCGAGGCGCGCGATCACTTCGAGGCCCAGGGCGCCCGCGACGCACTTGTGGAACTGTCCGGCCAGCTGCGCACGATCGCGGTCGGCCTCTACAAGGTGAGCACGGACATCCGCTGGATGGGCAGTGGCCCGCGCACCGGCCTCGGCGAGTTGCACCTGCCGGACCTTGCGCCGGGGAGCTCGATCATGCCCGGCAAGGTGAACCCGGTGGTGCCCGAGGCGCTGGCGATGGTGTGCGCGCAGGTGATCGGCAACGACGCGGCGATCGCCTTCGGCGGCGCGGCCGGCAACTTCGAGCTCAACGTCATGCTGCCGATGCTGGCCCGCAACACCCTCGCCTCGATCCGGCTGCTGACCAACGTCAGCCGGCTCTTCGCCGACCGGTGCATCGACGGGCTCCGCGCCGACGAGGCCCGGTGCCGCGAGCTGGCCGAATCCTCCCCATCCATAGCAACCCCGCTCAACCAATTCCTCGGTTACGACGAGGTCGCGAGCATCGTCAAAGCCTCGATCACCGAACGCCGCACGATCCGCGACGTCACGGCGGCCCGGGGACACGTGCAGGCCGGGCGGATCAGCGCGGCCGAGCTCGACGACGCCCTCGACGTACTGCGGATGACGCGGCCTCCGCATTCGTCCTGACTCCCCACCTCAGTTCGGCGACGGGGCGGCGAACCAGAATCCGAGGATCACCACGGTCACCAGCGCGATCCATCCTTCGAAGAACACCCGCGCCGCAACCGGGGCGCTGCGTAGCTCCATGAAGTCGAGCAGCACGTAACGGACCTTGAAGGCGGCCAGGGCGAAGATGGCGACGACGGCGACCTCGGCGCTGAAGGTGTTCGCCGGAAGCAGCCAGGTGGAGATACAGGTGGCGCTCATCAGCAAGATCCAGACGATCGTCACGCGCTCGCGCAGCAAGGACATCTGACTACCTCTCAGCGCACTACCGCTGCAGGTACAGCAGCGGGAACAGGACAATCCAGAGCAGATCCACCAGATGCCAGAACGAGGCGACGCACTCCAGGACGACCCGGTTCGCCCCCGGATACCCCGGGCGGCGTGAGGTCCTCCAGACCCAGGTCAACAGTGCGGTCCCGGCCACGACGTGCGCAAGGTGGACCCCGGTGAGCACGAAGTACCACTGGTAGAAGGTGTTGGTGGCGGGGCCGACCCCGTCGCTCAGCTTCTGCCCGTACTCCACTGCCTTCGACAACACGAACGTGGCGCCGGTCAGCGCGCCGCCCAGCAGCAGGGCGGGCACCCGGGCACTCTCGCCCCGCTTGACGGCCTGCACGGCCAACGCGACCAGCCAGGAACTCGTGAGCAGCAGCAAGGTGTTGAGCCCGCCCAGGTGCAGGTTCAGCGTGTCCCGCGACGCCTCGAACAGCTCGGGTGCGGCCCGACGATCGTTGCTGAAGGTGGCGAACAGCAGGGCGAAGATGACGGCGTCGAAGCCGATGAATACCCAGAGGCCCTCCACCCCCGGCAGCCGCCTGCCGCCGGTCGGCGCGGCATTCATCGCCCACCACCTCGCGCCGGATATCTGACAATCGTTGACACAGAACTCTATCGATCATTATTTTGCCATTCGAGGATGCGGTTCCCGGTCGCGTCCCACAGCGGCGATGAGGGTACGAACATGGCCAATCTGAGCAACCACACGTCGCAGAAGCTCGCACTCTGCTGCAATCTCGCCTTCGTTGCGCTGACTGCCATCGGGTGGCTGGGCATCGCCCACTTCATCCTGCCGGCGGAGGCGAACCTCACCGCGGAGGAGACCAAGGAGTGGTTCACCGACACCCACCGCACCGGTGTCATCCTCGGCTGCACGATCTTCTACATCGCGGCCGGTCTGCTCACCCCGGGGTCCATCGCGTTCGGGATCTCGCTGTCGAAGATCGAGGGACGTCACCCGGTCTGGTCGTACACGACCGCGGTCTGCGGGGTCTTCATCTCGCTCATCATCTTCTTCAACTGCTGCGCGTGGATCGTGGCCGCCTACCGGCCCGAGAACAGCGCCGACATCATCCAGGCCTGGAACGACTGGGCATGGTTCGCCTTCCTGCTGGGCTGGATCTACCTCTCGATCGAGATGGTTGCGAGCGCGATCGTGGAGTTGCTGGACAACCGGTCCCGGCCGATGATCCCGCGTTGGCTGACGTGGTACACCCTCGCCGGCGCCGTCACGATCTTCTTCGCCGCCGGCCCGGCCTTCACCAAGAGCGGGCCGTTCGCCTACCACGGGCTGTTGGCCTTCTACGTCCCCGTCGTCATCTGGGGCTCCTACATCACCTTGACCACCTACTTCATGATCAAGGAGCTGGACCGCGTGGAGAGCGTGGGCGCGAACGAGGACGCGGTCACCGCCGCCGAGCGGGCCACGGTCGGCTGACCGCGGCCCGCATCCGCGAAAGCGTGACGCAGCGTCAGGCGGTGTCGATCGGGGTCTCCAACATCTCGGTGACGAGGGCAGCGATCGCAGACCGCTCGGAGCGGGTCAGGGTGACGTGGGCGAACAGCGGGTGCCCTTTGAGCGTCTCGACCACGGCGACGACGCCGTCGTGGCGACCCACGCGGAGGTTGTCGCGCTGCGCCACGTCGTGGGTGAGCACGACGCGCGATCCGGCGCCGATCCGCGAGAGGACCGTGAGCAGGACGTTGCGCTCCAGGGACTGTGCCTCGTCGACGATCACGAAGGAGTCGTGCAGGGAGCGGCCGCGGATATGCGTCAACGGCAGGACCTCGAGCATGCCGCGGGCCATGATCTCCTCGACGACCTCAGGTGCGACCAGCGCGCCGAGGGTGTCGAAGACCGCCTGCGCCCAGGGGCCCATCTTCTCCGCCTCGGAGCCGGGCAGGTAGCCGAGCTCCTGACCCCCGACGGCGTACAGCGGGCGGAAGATGACGACCTTGCGGTGCAGCCGCCGTTCCATCACGGCCTCCAGGCCCGCGCACAGCGCGAGCGCGGACTTGCCGGTGCCGGCGCGCCCACCGATCGACACGATTCCGATGTCCGGGTCCATCAGCAGGTCCAGCGCAATCCGCTGCTCGGCACTACGCCCGCGTAACCCGAATACATCCCGATCCCCCTTGACCAGGCGCACGCTCTTGTCGGGCAGCACCCGGCCGAGCCCGGAGCCCCGCTCGGAGAGCAGCACCAGGCCGGTGTGGCATGGCAGGTCCTTGGCGCCGGCGATCTCCACCGGCTCACCGTGGTAGAGCGCGTCCAGCAGCGAGGACTCGACCTCGATCTCGGCCAGGCCGGTCCAACCCGCCTCCACCGGCAGGTCCGCGTGGTACTCCTCGGCGATCAGGCCGACCGCGGAGGCCTTGACCCGCATCGGCAGGTCCTTGCTGACCAGCGTCACCTCGTGGCCCTCGGCGGCGAAGTTGCGCGCCACCGCGAGGATCCGGGTGTCGTTGTCGCCGAGCCGGAAACCTTGCGGCAGCACCCCGTCGTCCGTGTGATTGAGCTCGACGATGAGCGTGCCGCCGGCGTCGTTGATGGGCAGCGGTGAATCCAGGCGGCCGTGCAGAACGCGGAGTTCGTCGAGCATGCGCAGGGCGGAACGGGCGAAATACCCCAGCTCAGGGTGGTGGCGCTTGGCCTCGAGCTCGGTGATGACGACGATCGGGATGACGACCTCGTGCTCGGCGAACCGGGTCATCGCCCGGGGGTCGGAGAGCAGAACGCTGGTGTCCAGGACGTAGGTGCGGCGGGTGGACCTGGGCGGGCGACGACGGGATGCGTTGGCCACGATGCGCTCCGAGCGCGGACGGGTGCACCGCCGCCGCGCGGGTCTGGCAGTGGTCCGGCTAACCGGCCCCGAGGGCCCGGCGCCGGCCCTCACTTTCGCTACCTAGTGGCAACGATGGGCCCTTCCGGCATCAGGCGGCAGGGTTGCCCTCTGATGCCTCGAGAGTAGGACCCGCGTGTCACACCCACATGGCAGACACGCAAAGTGAGCCCAAAGTAACCGAATGGTCCAGTTGAGTAGTCATCTGTTCGGCCGAGGGTCCCGCCCCGCTGCGCTCAGCCACCAAAACGGCGGTCCCGGCGCGCGTACTCGCGCAGCGCCCGCAGGAAATCCACCCGGCGGAAATCCGGCCAGTAGGCCTCGCAGAAGTGAAACTCCGAGTGCGCGCTCTGCCAGAGCAGAAACCCCGACAGGCGCTGTTCGCCGGAGGTCCGGATCACCAGGTCGGGGTCGGGCTGCCCGCGGGTGTAGAGATGCTCGGCGATGTGCTCCACGTCGAGGATCTCGGCCAGTTCCTCGATCGAGGTCCCCTGGGCGGCATGGGTGTTCAGCATCGAGCGCACTGCGTCGGCGATCTCGCGGCGCCCGCCGTACCCGACCGCCACGTTGACCACAAGGCCACCCGTGCCGAGCGTGGAGTCGGCCGCCTCCTTCAGCGCCCGCGCGGTCTCCGGGGGGAGCAGGTCCAGCGCGCCGACCGGGTTGACCCGCCAGCGCCCGGTGGCCGCCAGATCGGCGACGGTGTTTTCGATGATGCGGAGCAGAGCGGTGAGCTCAGCGGGCGGACGGCTCAGGTTGTCGGTAGAGAGCAGCCACAGCGTGACGACCTCGACGCCGGCCTGGGAGCACCAGTCGAGCAGTTCATGAATCTTGTCGGCCCCGGCCTGGTGGCCGTCCTCCGGCCGCGACCCGGCCGCCTTCGCCCATCTGCGGTTGCCGTCGAGGATGACTCCGACGTGACGCGGCGCGCGCCCCGCCGGGAGCCGGCGGGTCAGGCGCCGCTCGTAGGCCTTGTAGGCGATGCGCTTGGCGCGAGCGCGAGGTGACTCGCGCCCGGCAGGTCGCCCGGGTCCGTGCGCGCACACGCAATCACCCTAGCCACGACGTAATCTCTCGGTGTGAACGAGGGCAGGACCGACGCGTACGACGAGGCGCTGACCGGCGATGCCCGCACCGGTGATGCCCTCACCGGTGATATCGACCCGAGTGCCCATGCCCCCACCGGGCCGATCGCATTCGTGGCCGCCAAGGCCGAGGCCGTCGTCGAGGCGATCAAGCCGCACCTGCGCGGGTGGCTGCACCTGGGGATGTTCCCCATCTCGGTCATCGCCGGGTTCGTGCTGGTCGCGATCCCGCAGGAACCGCGCGCCCGGCTCGCCTCGGCGGTCTTCGCCGGCACCGCCGCCCTGCTCTTCGGGATCAGCGCGCTGTATCACCGAGGCACCTGGGGCCCGCGCACCCGCGAGTTCCTCAAGCGCTTCGACCACGCCAACATCTTTCTGATCATCGCCGGGTCCTACACCCCGTTCGCGCTGCTGCTGCTCTCCGACAAACGCGCGACGCTGATGCTGGTCATCGTCTGGAGCGGCGCACTCCTGGGCGTGCTGCTGCGCTCGGTGTGGGTCAACTCCGCCCGCTGGCTGTCCGCGCCGGTCTACATCTGCCTCGGCTGGACCGCCGCGTTCTTCGTCCCCGACCTGCTC
>JBQTII010000103.1:0-6339 GCA_052388275.1 Sporichthyaceae bacterium
GCCGTCGCCGCCGAGCCCGACTCCGCCGACGACGACCTCCCCGGTTGGGCTCTCCCATTCGGCTTCATCGCCATCGCCGCCGCCGCCGGCCTTGGCGTCGCCGCGATGGACCGCCGCCGCCGCACGAGCCCTGCGTCGCGGCCGAAGGGGGGGTGGCAATCGCTCCCACCCCTTCGGACGTCAGCGGTGCGTCAGCGGTAGGCCCTCGGCCGATCGGATGATTTCCGGACCGGGAGCGCGGTTTTGCCCCGCGCGGTGGATCGGATGTGCCCGAGGCTGCGTCTCACTCTCACCACGACAGCATGAGAGGGACAGACGATGATCGCCGCGGCCAACCAGAGCAGCACCGCCAGCGTGTGCGAGCCCGTGCAGTTGACGGTGGCCGACCTCGCCGAGGCCTTGTTCTGCTCGCCGCTGCAGCCCTCGCAGGCCGTGGACCCCGTCAAGGTGCGCGACGCGGTCGCGGCCAGCCTGCGCTGTCACCACGACGACGTCCGCGAATGCGCCGAAGAGTTGGCCGAGCGTTACGGCAAGGACCCCGAGAGCGCTTGCCTGCGGATGCGCTGGGCCCGGGCCACGGTGGCGGTGGCCTTCCCCGCCGCCTGCTGAGCCTCCACGAGCTACCGAACCGTCGGGTGACCGCCCCCGACGGTTCGGTGAGTTAAGGGGTGAGGTCGACGCCCAGTTCGCGCAATGCTGCGCGGCACTGCTGCTCGTCGGTGAAGAGCACGCCGTGAATACCGAGTCGGGCCGCGGCTGCGATGTTCTCCGGGAAGTCGTCGATGAACACGATCCGCGACGGGGGCAGGTCGAGCCGCGCGATCAGCTCGAGGAAGATGCCCGCTTCGGGTTTTCGTTGCCCGACCACATAGGACGAGCAGTTCAGGTCGACCAGGTCGGTGGGAAAACTGGTCGCCACCCACGGGGCCAACTCCCGGTAGATATTCGACACCAGGGCGATGCGCAGTCCGCGTTCCTTGCACTGCGCCATCAACGCGAGCATGCCCGCCTCCACGGCCCCGCCCATGACCGCACTCATCATCTGGGCGAGACGATCGGCCGGGACCCTGATGCCCTGGTCTGCTTCGATCTCCGCGACGGCGCCCACGCAGAAATCTGCGAACGGCAGGACGCCGGTCTCGCACTGGGCAAACAGGCTTCCGCCGCGAAAGCAGCCCATCGTGGTCGCCTCGCGCAGGCCGTACTCGGCGTCCACCTTCGCAAACTCACCGAGCGGGTTCGTGACCAGCACCCCGCCGATGTCGAACGCGAGCGCCTCGATCACGCCCGGACGGGCGGCACGCCCGCACGGATGAACTGGGCGCCGCGGAACACATCCACCTTGTGCATGGTGCCGCACTGGGTGAAGATCTCGAACTCGTTGCCCGCCGGATCCCGCATGAGGGCGTACCAGTCCATCATGTTCGGGGTGATGGTCGGGGCGTCGGCGGAGAACTCGGCCTCCTGCAGGCTCGTCGCCATTCGTCCGGTGGGCCGCACGACATCAGCGGTGAGCACCAACGAGTTGTCGAACTCCAGGCGGTAGGACAACGGAGCCATGCTGGCCTCCTTGCGATAATGCCCACCGATCAGTGGCGAGAGGGTGTGCGCATCGGAGTACCACCCGGCGACGGGCATCGGCGCGGGTTCGGGGAGCTCGTGGCTGCGCAGCGCGATGAAGGAGAAGACGCTGTCGTCGGGAAGCACTCCGCCGACCAGGTCCCAGCCGGTGTTCCACATCAGTTGCGTCTTACGCCTGCCCCAGCCTCGGTCGCGCCAGCCGAAGCCGGAGAACGGAAGCTCGGTGCCGTCGGCCTTCCAGGTCATGGTGCCTTCGGCGACGATGATCTGCTCGGTGTGGCAGTACACCTGCCCGACCTGGCCGCCCTGGGAACCCACCGCGTAGTAGCCCTGAAACATCGTGTCCCACAGGGGGGCGAAGTGCTTGCCCTTCACGGTGAGGTCGAAGCTCACCTCATCGAGGTCGGCCACCCAGCGCAGTTCGTGGTTGGAGTCCCACGAGAGGTTGACGACCTCGAGGCGGGTCAGGGAGTTGCCGATCTGTTTGTCATCGCGCTTGGTGTGAGTGCTCAGGCCGTCCTCGCGGCGGCTCTGCAGCGCTGACCTGTTCCCCTGGCCGACGCCGAGGGTGATCCGGGTAGCCGGTGACCGGTTCGCGCTCACCGTCATGTGCATGGCGATGTTCGCGTTGAGTGCGGTGTCGCGCAGCGAGAAGAAGAAGGTCTCCTTCCACGGGAAGGACTCATCACCCCACGGGACGTGCAGTAACTCATCCTCCGGCCTGGGCTTCCACTCGGCGGGGTTGCTCGCGGGCCACAGGCTCGCGGGCGCGGTGATCGTCATGTCAGCTCTCCGATCCGGCGGCGCGCTTGAGGATGGTGATGGTGCCTGCGTTGCCGTCGACCCGCACGAGGTCACCGTCGCAGAGCACCTTGGTTCCATTTCCTGTTCCGACCACGGCGGGCACCCCGATCTCGCGGGCCACGACGGCCGCGTGCGAGAGCAGACCACCGATGTCGGTCACCAGGGCCGAGGACACGTAGAGCACCGCGGCCCAGGATGGGTCTGTGGTGACGCAGACCAGGATCTCGTCGGGTTCGATCTCGCTAAAGGCCGGGTCGTGCACGATGCGGACGGGTCCTTCGATCACACCGCCGCTGGCGCCGATGCCCTCGACGACGTCTCCCTCGGCGCCCGCCTCGCTACCGGTGCCGAGTGGCTCCAGCTCGAACGGGGTCGGCACGCCGTCCCAGTGGGTGGGGATGTCGTGCCGCTTGAACTCCTCGCGCTGGGCTCGCCGTTCGTCGGCCAGCGCCCTCATGTCTGCCGGGTACTGACCTCGCGTCAGTTCTTCGACCGTGAACAAGAAGACGTCTTCGCGATCGGCCAGTCGACCGTCGGCGCTCAGCAGGTCCCCGAGTCGGCGGGCGGAGCCACGCGCGATGTCCATCACCTGCAGGTAGGTCGCCTTCGCGACCCCCCGCAACGGGATCCGGGCCACCGCCATTTTCAGCACCAGTTTGGCACCGGCCCGCCGCGAGCGCGGCAGCTTGGCCAGCAGGTCCGCCTCAGCGGCGATCCGCGCCCGCACTCGCTCGTCGGCCTGGACGTGCGGATCGGGCCGGCCGCGGTATTGCGCGGCCAGGCGCTCGATGGGCGAGGGGTCCTCCCGCCACGAGACGCTGGACATCTCCCCCACCGAGGGGCCGTGGTAGCCGTGCCGGGAAAGGAAGCTCGCGAGATCGAGCTTGTCGTTACCGAGGCGCCACAGGTCGAAGATGATCTCGGTCTCGGCGTGCGAGCCCTGACCGGCGGTGATCGCGTTGGCCTGGGCCGCGTCGAGACCGGCCTTGTTGATCAGGGTGAGCAACTGGTCGTAGACGCCCTGCACGCCGATGAACACGCCGCCGGCCTGGATCTTGATGGCCTCGGTGAACCGGTCGTCGGCCTCGGCCAACGTGGCGCGGGCACTCGCTTCGTCCATGGTGGCCAGTTTCGGCACGGTGGATTCCCACCAGGCGTGCATCGGTTCGGCCCGCGAGAGCACGTCCTTGCGGATCGTGATCATTTCCTTGGGCATCCGCCGCAGTACGTGCCCCAGCCGACGCTTGGACCGGGCGAGCGGTACCCCCTCCGGCACCTCACCGAGCAGCTGCTTGGCGATGGCATCCGGCCCGGAGCCAGGAAGCAGGCCGCCCATTTCGCAGAAGAAGTTCACGTTCAGCGCGGCGCGGCCATAGAAGATGCCGACGGTCCGCTTGTCCGGGTCGTCGTAGATCTTGACCTCGCTGCGGGGCAGCGCACCGAGCCGGACGAAACAGTCCCGGATGCCGAGGTCGGCCTTGCGCCACAGCGACCAGCCGAGGTGGCTGGCCACCCCGGGCAGTGCCTCGCCCAGGTTGGTCGTGCTCCAGAAGTGGCCGGGAGTGGATTCGGTATGCAGGGTTCCGGTGGGGTCAACCTGGATGGCCATGAACGCGTCCTTTGCGAGCTGCGGCGGGTCACCGGCATAGGAAATGGGTGCCGCCGACGCGGCCTGTCGGTGACCCTAACCGCGCCCACGGGTGCACAACAGATCCTCAAGCGGGAGTTTCGCCGGTGAATGTGCCGTATTCCGTTAGGAACCCTGGTCCCAGGAGGAGAGGTAGGCCCGCTGCGCGTCGGAGGCGAGGTCGAGCCGCACTCCGAGCGAGGCGAGCTTGAGCGCCGCCACCTCGGCGTCGATGTCGGCCGGCACCGGATACACCCCCGCGTCGAGAGCGGTGCCGGCAAGCCAGGCGAGGACGAGGGCCTGGCCGGCGAACGACATGTCCATGACCGCGGCGGGATGCCCTTCGGCGGCCGCCAGGTTGACCACCCTGCCCTGTCCGAGCAGCAGCAGCCGCCGCCCGTCGTCCTGGACGAACTCCTCGACCTGCTCACGAACCACGTGCCGCGCCGTTGCCCCACGTTCGAGCGCCCGAACGTCGATCTCTACGTCAAAATGACCGGCATTGGCCAGCACCGAGCCGTCCCGCAGCAGTGGCAGGTGCTCGGCGCGCAGCACGTCCCGGTTGCCGGTGGCGGTGACCAGGATGTCGGCGCGCGGCGCGGCCTCGGCCATCGGAAGCACGGTGAAGCCCTCCATTGTCGCGACCAGCGCGCGGGCGGGAGCAATCTCGGTGACGATGACGTGCGCCCCCATCCCCCGAGCCCGTTCGGCGATGCCGTGGCCCACCGGCCCGAAGCCGGCCACGACCAGCGTTCGCCCGGCCAGTAGCACGTTGGTGGCGCGCATGATCGCATCGATCGTGGACTGGCCGGTGCCGTAGCGGTTGTCGAACATCCGCCGGGTGCCGGTGTCGTTGACCGCGACGACGGGATGGCGTAGAGCTCCCTCGCGGGCGAGCTGGCGCAGCCGAATGACGCCGGTCGTCGTGCCCTCGCAGCCCCCGCGAACGCGGCCGAGCAGGTCCGTGCGCGCGGTGTGCAAGGTGGTGACCAGGTCGCACCCGTCATCGAGGACCAGGTGCGGGCCGCCGCGATCTGAGGCAGCGTCAAGTGCGGCCGCGATGTGGGCGTAGTAGCCCGCCCGGTCGACCCCACGCCGGGCAAAGACCGCGACGCCGCTGGTCACCAGCGCCGCGGCGACCTCGTCGGAGGTGGACAGTGGGTTCGAGGCGGCCAGCGCCACGGTCGCCCCGCCGGCCTGCAACACCTGCAACAGGTTGGCGGTCTCGGCGGTGACGTGCAGGCAGGCTGCCACCGACAGCGCGGCCAGCGGTTTCTCGGCCGCGAAGCGGCGTCCGATCTGGGCCAGCACGGGCATCCCCCGGGCCGCCCAGTCGACGCGTGCGGACCCCGGGCCTGCGAGCCCAGGATCCGCCACGTCGTACAACGAGTCTCCTGACACTAAGTCAGACACAACTGGGGTCGGAAGCGGTGATCCGCCGGGATGCATCGCCAGGCGGAGGAGGAAGCGGGTACCGTTTTTGTACCCGCGACAGACGACAACGCAGCGAGGCGCCCGGCGGGCGCCGCAGACGGCCTCAGTAGCGGTAGTGGTCGGATTTGTAGGGGCCGTTGACGGGGACTCCGATGTAGCCGGCCTGCTCTTCGGTGAGGACCGTCAGCTTCACCCCGAGCGCGTCCAAGTGCAGGCGGGCGACCTTCTCGTCGAGGTGCTTGGGCAGGGTGTAGACCCCGAGCGGGTAGTCGTTGGTCTTGGTGAAGAGCTCGATCTGGGCGATCACCTGGTTGGTGAAGCTGTTCGACATCACGAAGCTGGGGTGCCCGGTCGCGCAGCCCAGGTTCATCAGGCGGCCCTCGGCCAACACCAGGATGGAGTGCCCACCGGTCTCACCCCGTGCGGGAAAGGTCCACTCGTCGACCTGCGGCTTGATCTCGATCTTGGAGATGCCGGGAGTGTTCTCCAGCCCGGCCATGTCGATCTCGTTGTCGAAATGGCCGATGTTGGACACGATCGCCTGGTGCTTCATCGCGGCCATGTGCGCGGCGGTGATGATCATGAAGTTGCCCGTGGTGGTGACGAAGATGTCGCCGGTGGCGACGACGTCCTCCAGCGTCGCGACCTGGAAGCCGTCCATCGCCGCCTGCAGCGCGCAGATCGGGTCGATCTCGGTGACGATGACGCGGGCACCCTGCCCGCGCAGCGCGTCCGCGAAGCCCTTGCCGACGTCGCCGTAACCACTCACGACGGCGGTCTTGCCCGCGATCAAGACGTCGGTGGCGCGGTTGAGTCCGTCGATGACGGAGTGCCGGCAGCCGTACTTGTTGTCGAACTTGCTCTTGGTGACCGAGTCGTTGACGTTGATGGCG
>JBQTII010000104.1:0-31079 GCA_052388275.1 Sporichthyaceae bacterium
GAAGAGGTCGTGGGTTCAAATCCCGCTACCCCGACAAAGAAACCGCAGGTGAGAGGCCCTTTCCGCCCCGGGGAAGGGCCTCGTGCATGCCCAGGGGCCGGCAGGGCAGGTATCGCGTGCTCTACAGCGTCGACAACGCCGCGATGAGGATTCCCCTCACCGCGATCCATCCCCCGCCGATGCCTACCGGCCCGGCTGACGTCAGCGGGGGGTGATCTCCCCCATCGGCGCGAAACCGGTGATCTGCGGGGAGTCGATGTAGATGATCTGGGGCTGGGCGGCGACGTAGTCCGGGGCGGACGCCATAAAGGCCGCGACGTGATCGGTCTTCATGTGCGCCCCGCCGGCGTCCGCATCACGAAAGCACTCGATGGTGACGAACACATTGGGGTCCGCGAGGCTGCGGGACCATTCGAAGAACTCGCAGCCCTCCTCAGCGGCGACATCGCGGGCGTACTGCTCCGCGAGGGGGATCCAGGCCGCGACGCGATCGGGCCGGACGGGAATCTTGAGGTTGATGAGGATCATGACCGCGAGCCTAGGTCGTGGGCCGGGCCGCCGCTGATACCCCCCGCGTGGGGTGGCTCACTGGAATCAACGGGCGGTGGTGGCTGTTGATGAGGGGGTGAAGACCGACGCCGATCCGCCCGTGCCCTCGGGTACGACGCCGGTCCTCGCCGTCGCACCGGGTACGCCGGCCTCGCTCGCCCCGCAACTGCGGCGGTCCTCGACTTCGCCCCCCGGCTCTGCGCCCCCCGGCGCTGCGCCCCCCGGCGCTGCGCCCGCCCCCGTGCCGCCCACCGCCGAGCAACGGCGCACACTCGGCGTTGCCGCAGCGGGGACATTGCTGGTTCTGATCACCTACACGACCCCCCTGGCGGTGATGCCCTCGATCGCCGCCGGGATCGGGGCCGGCACCGGCACGCAGACCTGGCTGCTCGCGGCCGTCAGCCTTGGGCTCGCGACCACCTTGATGTCCGCCGGCGCCTTGGGCGATGACTACGGGCGCAAGAAGGTCCTCGTCGGCGGGGCCGCGCTGCTGGCCGTCGCCAGCGTCCTCGCGGCGGCCGCCACCAACCCCGCCACCTATCTGGCGGGCGCCTTCGCCCAGGGCGTCGGCGGCGCCGCGGTGCTCGCGTGCAGCCTCGGGCTGATCGGGCACGCGTTCGGTGAGGGACCGGCGCGCGCCCGGGCGACCGGCATCTGGGCAGCGGCGCTCGGCGCCGGGATCGGCGTTGGACCACTCATCGCCTCCAGCCTGGAACCCATCGCGAGTTGGCGGGCGGCCTTCGGCCTCGCCGCGGTGTTCTCCGTTGCCCTGGCGCTGAGCGCCCGGGCATTGCTCGTGGAATCGCGCGCCGCGGACCACAAGCGCGTCGACCTGGCCGGGATGCTCCTGCTCGGCGGCGCAGTCGGCACCCTGATCGGTGGCCTGGTGCGCGGGCGTAGCGGCTGGGGTGATTCCTCGACGTTACTGCTGCTCGGCGGCGCCGCGATCCTGCTCGCAGCATTCATCGCCGTCGAACACCGCACCACGGCACCCATGCTCGACCTTGCGCTGTTCTCCCAGCCGCGCTTTGTTGCCGTCACCGTCGGGGCCGCCGGGACCGGGCTCGGTGTCATCGCCCTGATCTCCTTCATGTCGACGATGGTGCAGCGAGGCCTGGGGTACGCCCCCTTGATGGGCGCCGCGCTGATCGCGGTGTGGTCGGCCGGCGCCGTGCTGACGGCGTTGGCCGCCCCGAAATACCTCAGCGCGATCAGCCCTCGCCATCAGCTCGCCGGGGGCCTGGCGGTGACCTCGGTGGGCATGATCACGATGGTTGGCGTTGAGGTGGGCACCAATCCGTGGAGCCTGGTCGCCGGCCTCGCGGTGATCGGCATCGGCAGCGGCGTGGCTAATGCCGCGATAGGTCGTGAGGCCGTCGCCGCGGTGCCGGCCGGACGCGGTTCGCTGGGTAGCGGAGCGAACAACACCGCGCGCTATGTCGCCTCCTCAATCGGGGTCGCCATCGTCGCGACGATCGTGGCCTCGCACGGTAGCGGGCCCGAGGCCATCGTCGAGGGGTGGAACCTCGCCGTGGTGGTCACCACCGCTCTGTCGATGCTCGGCGCCCTGACCGTGTGGGCGTGCCGGCCCGCACGATGAGGTCGCCATGGTGACGCTCGTTCCCGGCCGCAGCCGGGTGCCCCGCCAGCGCACCGGTGAGGTTCTCGACCTGGTGACCGAGCAGCGTCGCACGCTCGCCATCGCGGTCGCCGCGATGTTCATCGTGCTGATCGTCTACACCCTGGCCCTGTCGATCATGCCCGCGATCGCCGCGGGAATCGGGGCCGGCACGGGAGCGCAGACCTGGATGCTGGCCGCCGTCAGCCTGGGGATGGCGACGACGCTGCTTCCCGCGGGCGCGCTCGGCGACGACTTCGGTCGCCGCCGCGTGCTGGTCGGCGGCGCGGTGTTGCTCGCCCTCGCCAGTGCGACGTGTGCGCTGGCCGGCAACCCGACGGTGTTCCTGATCGGCGCGCTGGGGCAGGGCGTCGGCAGCGCGGCGATGATGGCATGCAGCCTCGGGCTGATCGCGCACGCCTTTCCGATCGGTCCCGCTCGGCGGCGCGCAACCGGGATCTGGGGCGCCTCGCTCGGCTCCGGCATCGGCGTCGGGCCGTGGATGGCCGCCGGGCTCGAACCCGTCGCGGGCTGGCAGGCGGCGTTCGTCGTCACCGCGGCGCTGGCCCTGCTCGTCGGCGGATGTGCACTTGCGCTGATCCCGGAGTCCACCTCTCCCGATCCGCAGCCCGTCGACCCGGCCGGGATGGTGCTGCTCGGCGCCGCGATCGCTGCGTTCATCGGCGCCCTGGTGCGCGGCCGCTCGGGCTGGGCCGACCCCGCCACCTTGGGGCTGCTCGGCGGTTCGCTCATCCTGCTTGCGCTGTTCACCCTGGTCGAGTCCCGCAAGCGCGCGCCCATGCTGGACCTCTCGCTATTCCGCAGCCCGCGCTTCGTCGCCGCCACCCTGGCCTCGGCCAGCATGGGGCTCGGCATGATCTCGATCCTGAGCTACGTGCCGATCACCGTGCAGCGCGGGCTGGGGGCGCACGCGCTCGTCGGTGCCGCCCTTTTCACGGTCTGGGCGGCCGCGAGCCTGGGTACTTCCTTGATGGTGTCCCGCTTCCTGCCCAACGTCAGCGGCCGCGACCAGCTTGTGGCCGGCAACCTGGTGGTGGCGCTCGCGCTGTGGTCGTTGTGGGGACTGAACCCGGGCTCAGCGGCCTGCACCCTGGTGGCCGGCCTGGCAATGTCGGGCATCGGCAGCGGGATCGCCAATGCAGCGATCGGCGGCGAGGCCGTGGCTGCCGTCCCGGCGGGTAGGGGATCGATGGGTAGCGGCGCGAACATCACCGCCCGCTATGTCGGTTCGACCATCGGGGTCTCGGTGGTCGCCACGATCGTGGCTGCTCATGGCGCAGGGGCGCAGGCCGTCACCGATGGCTGGAACGTCGCGGTCCTGGTCGCCGGGTCGATGTCCCTGCTGGGGGCACTGAGCGTGGCGTTGCTCTCGCCCAGACGCTGAGGGTCCGGGGAGAGGTCCTGAACCCAGAACACCCTGCGGGCGTAGAAAACGCCTTCGCGGAAGCGCCCGGAGTGACCGCTCCCGCGAAAGCGTCGACCCCAGTATCTCCAGACAACGCCCAGGAATCCGAGCGCGATCGGATGACCGATTGGTCCCGAGATGGACACGGAATGCACACGGTTGAGCCCGCCTCTCCCCGCGAATTCCCCAACCGACGCAGTTCCTGAGCTGATTCGGGTCGGCTGGGGATCAACGTTGAGACGGGTGAGGTGACGGACGCGGCGCGGCGCGTCCCGACGGCCACAACGTTGATCTGTAGCCGACGCGGACACCGCGGCCAACCCGCCCTCGCCGCGCGCGAGGACCCGTGGCAGATTTCGCCCCTGGCGACGACGAAGGGACCAGCAGGCGATGCTGAGCACAGGTGACCCCAGGGCGAGCACGGTCGACGGGGTGCTGACGCGCTCCGCGCGCACCTTCGCCCGCCGCACCGCCCTGGTTTTCGGCGATCGCACGTGGACCTACCGCGAGCTCGACGCCGCGGTCAGCCGGGCGGCCGGAGCGCTCCTGGCGCGCGGGCTGGGCCGCGGGGACCGGGTGGCGGCTTATGGGCAGAACTCCGACGCCTACCTGATCGCGTTCCTCGCCTGCAGTCGCGCGGGTCTGGTGCACGTCCCGATCAACTACGCGCTGACCGGCGACGAACTGGACTACCTGATCCGCCAATCCGGCTCTGTGCTGATCCTCGCCGACCCCAAGCTCGCCCCGAACCTCGGCAAGCTCAGCGACGCGCCAGAGCACCTGCTGCTGCGCGACGGCGACGGCTGCCTGCTCGAGCAATGCAGCAACGGCGCCGTGCCCGACATCAAGGTCGAGGTCGCGGACACCGAGCTCGCGCAATTGCTCTACACCTCGGGCACCACCTCGCGCCCGAAGGGCGCGATGCTGACCCACCGCGCCTACACCTACCACTACGCCTCCGTCATCGCGGCCCTGGATTTCCGCGGCGACGACGTGATGATCCAGGCGATGCCGCTGTATCACACCGCGCAAATGCACGTGTTCATGCTCCCGGCACTGGCCGTCGGTGCACGCAGCCACCTGCTGGAGACCCCGGACATCGCGCGGGTGCTCGAACTCGTGGAGACCGAGGCGATCACCTCCCTGTTCCTCGCGCCGACGGTTTGGGTACCGCTCTCGCAACACCCCGACTTCCAGGCCCGGGATCTGTCCAGCCTACGCAAGGCCTACTACGGCGCCTCGGTCATGCCGGGCCCGGTTCTGACGCGCCTTGCGCAGGCCCTGCCCGGCCTCGGGTTCTACAACTGCTTCGGGCAGACCGAGATCGGCCCGCTCGCGACCGTGCTGCGACCCGAGGAGCACGCCGAGCGCCCCGAGTCCTGCGGGCGGGCGGTGCTCTTCGTCGAGCTGCGGGTCATCGACTCTGGCGGCAACGACGTCGAGCCTGGTGGGACCGGTGAGGTCGTCTACCGGTCCCCGCAGCTCTGCCTGGGCTATTGGGACAAGCCCGAGGAAACCGCCGAGGCGTTCGAGGGCGGCTGGTTTCACTCCGGGGATCTGGTGCGCATCGACGCCGGCGGCTACATCACTGTCGTCGACCGGATCAAGGACGTGATCAACACCGGCGGCGTCCTGGTCGCCTCCCGTGAGGTGGAGGACTGCCTCTACACCCACCCCGCGGTCGCCGAGGTCGCCGTCATCGGGACACCGGATGAGAAGTGGATCGAGGCGATCACGGCGGTGCTGGTGCTCAAACCCGGCGCCGCGCCGGTGAGCGAGGCCGAGTTGATCGCCTACGTCAAAGAGCGCCTGGCCAAGTACAAGGTGCCCAAGAGCGTGCACCTGGTCGACGAACTCCCGCGCAACGCCTCCGGCAAGCTGCTCAAGCGAGTGCTGCGCGACCAGATCACGGGCTAGGCGATTGCCTCAGGTGCCCGGCGGCGGGCGGCGCAGGAGGCGGGCCTTGCGCGCGGCGACCCCGTTGGCCCGGCGGCGCGCGGCGATCAGGACGATGATCCCGGCGACGCCGAGCAGGGAGCCGGCCGTGCCGAGTGCAGTGGAGTCGGAGTCGGTCGCGTCGCGGCCGCCGTTGACGAGCAGGCACCCGGCGATCAGCAGGTAGCCCAGGCCGTCCAGCCGAGGTTCGACCCGCGACCCGAGCCCGGGGAAGCTCACCCCGGCAACGATGCCGAGCAGTCCTAGCACGGCCAGCGCCCCGCCGACCGATACCGCGAACCAGCCCATTGCCCGCTCCTTCGTCCCGACGCGAACCGCGCCGTTCGCGCCTTCAGCATGCCTGGTCGCGCCTATCGGGGAAGCACGAGGCGCCGTGGACGCCGCTAGGATTCTGGACGTGAGCGGGGGCAGTACGGTACGCGGCGTGGGGGCTGCGCTGGCCTTGGTGGCAGTGATCGCGACCGGGGCGTGCAGTTCTGACGGCGAGGGCGACCCCGTGGGTAGCGCCCCGGCACCGACGGCGTCCGCGACGTCGGCCACCGGCCCGCTGTGCGCCGACGAGGTCGGTGACGCCGCCCCCGAGCAGGACCTGGTGTCGGCGCAACTGGTGCGCACCCGTGATCGGGTGCGGGTGATCCTCACTCAGGCCGCCGCGGTTCCCTCCGACGTCATCGTGGTCTGGAACGTCGGCTTCGTCAGTGCCGATGCCGAGCGCACCGTCGATCTGACCACCAAGACCGCACCGGGCGCGGCGCCCATCCACGACCTCACGCGCAACGGCGGCGCGACGCTGCAACAGACCGATCCGGTTCGCCTGACGGCGACGGCGATGACGACCACCTTCCCGGTGGAGCCGATCGACGACCTGGGGCCCGGCACCCGCTGGTACGCGGAGCTGAACATCGACGGCTTCGTCGTCGACCTGTGCCCGGGTGGTCGCGCCGTCCTGGACATTCTTGACGTCGTCCCGCTGGAACTGCCCGCGCGGTGGTAGGCCCGCGTTACTCAGGCCAGCAGGTCGGCGTACGCGGGGTTGGCTCGGATCCAGGCCGCGGTGAACGGGCAGCCGGGAACCACCCGCAGACCGCGGGCGCGTAGATCGTCCAGCATCCGCCGGGTCAGCAAGGCGCCGAGGCCGCGCCCACCCCAGGCAGCATCGATCTCGGTGTGGGTCACCACGACATGGCCCTCGCGCGGGAGATAGTCCACCAGCCCGATCCGCGCACCGCCCCAGTAGATCTCGTAGCGACTGTGCTCCGGCACGTGACGCACCCGCGCCCCGGCGAGGTCGGCACTCATGTCGTCTCGGCTTCCTGTGTCCACGGCGAGCTCGCAGCCCTCGGTGCTCACCCGGCCTCCTGCTCCAGGCTCGGATCCCCCGAAGTGGCGGGGGCATCGGGGTCGTCCAGAATCCCCGCCAGGGCCTGGCTGTAGCGCGGGACGGCGTTGGAGCCGCCGACGAACGGTGCCACCGCGGCTCGGGTCAGCATGCGCAGACCGGCGCCGTCATCGAAGCCGTTGCCGCAGCCGCCGTAGCGCAGGTAGACCTCACTGAGTCCGGTCGAGCTGGTGATCCGCAGCACGATCGCTTCCGCGCCGCGCAGCACCGGGTCCTCACACGCGAACTCCGCATCCGGGCCGGTGCCCGCCGGGGCGGCGGCGATCCCCGCTACCGCGGCGGCGGCCGCATCGTCGGTGAGAAGGAGCGAGGAGAGCAGTCGTGGCGGCTCGGATTCCTCCGCCAGTTCCGCCTCCGCGGTCGAGACAGGGTCCGTCGTCTCGCTGCCCGCGGTCTCGGCGGGTTCGGAACCGGCGGCCTGAGCTGACTCGGATGGCGAGGGCGTCGGGGCCTGCGCCGCGTCGGTCTCGGTGGGGGTGACGACGGCCGCGACCTCCGAATCGGACGGGGACGGCGACGGGATGTCGATCGGCTCCGACTCGGCCACCAGGGCCGTGGGCGTGGGCACCGGCTCGGATGTCGGGACCTGGAGGCCGAGTTCGCGCGCCTCGGCCGCTGCCTCGAGCTCGTCGTCGCCGCGCGGATCCGGTGCATCGAAGCCGTAGCGGCACACCGAGACCCGGGTGACCCCGGACAGGTCCGCCAAGGCGAACGGGGAGTCCGGGCGCCGGGTCACCTCGGCCGTGATCGCATCGGTGACCGGGCAGCCGTGGGCATCGACGGAGATCTTGCGGATCGAGGAGACGATGTCCTCCGCCACCTGCGCCGCAGCCTGCACACGGATCAGCACCGCCCCGATCCGCAACGTCCGCCGGTCCCCCTCGACGCCCTGCGCGACGCCCGGCTCGGAGAAGGCTGCCACCATCGAGACGAACGCACCGGCCCGCTCCAGCAGGGTCGCGGGATCGGGTTCCCCCGCAACACTCGGACCAGGGCAGCTCGCCTCGACGGCGATACCAGGGCGGATCACCAGCGCCCTGCTGACCGCGGCGTCGGAAATGCACCACTGACCACCCGCGACGTCCCCGGTGCCGTGGCCCCACTCGGCCGGGACCGCCAGTTCGATGTCCCCGAAAGACTCCCAGCGCACGCCGCCGGCTGTGGCGGCCGGTGTCGGTGCGGTGCGGGGCGGATCGTTATCGTCGCTGCAGGCGGCGCCGAACATCGTCATCACCGCAGCGGCCGCCAGCGCCGCACCCCGCTTCACCGACATGGAGAGCTCCCTACACTCGCTCATGAAGTGCTCCCCGTGCGCAGGAACCACAGCGCGGCCGGCGGTAGTACCAGCGGGACAAACGCGTAGCCGGCTCCGTAGGACGACCAGACGGATTGATCGGCGAAGAGGTCCTCCGCGATCAGGCTCAGCGTGCCCACCATCAGTACCCCTAACAACTCCACTGCACAGACAACCCGCGCCGCTGCCCGCGAGCGGGCGGCGGGTCGGCGCAACAACACCGCCCCGGCCAGATACACCAGCGCCGCCACCGCGGTCAGCCCGTAGGCGAACGGTGCCCGCCCCGGGTCCTCGGCCAGTTGCACACTCGCCCGCCCGGCCGCGGCCAACGCCAGGACCGTGTACGCCGCCCCGAGCAGGGCCAACGGCCCGGCGCTGCGCGGCAATACCGATGCGCTCGGCGCCGGGCCGGCAGGCTCGCGCTCGCTCATGCCGGAATCCCGCCATCCCAGGTGACGGACATCCGCTCGACCATGACGACGATGGCCAGGCACGCGACGCCGGCAATAGCCGATCGCCACTGTTCCGCGTCCCGCGCGCCGCCCGGGCGGCCGGCGCTCAGGTCGATGCCCCCCATGAACTGCGGGGCACTGCCCGCACCGCCGCCGGGCGGCGGGAAGCCGAGGCGGATCGGAAGGCCGATCAGCGCGGGGAGTACGGCCACCGAGCCAAGAGCGTAGGCAACAAAGGTTCCCGCGTCGGCCTGGTCCCCGGCGAAACCCAAGCCAATCAGGCCGGCGAGGGCGTGCACCACGACGATCGCCTGCAAGGCGACCAACACCAGGGCCTGCCGGCTGCTCAGGCCGCGGCGGCGCATGGCGGCGGACCACATCCAGAGCATCAGCGCACCCGCGGTGATCATCAGCGCGACGGAGAACGGGCGGGCCATCCCTGCACCGTACGACGGGGACGGAAAAAAACTTTCCCCCGACCCTCAAGTCCGCCGCAGTGGCGGCCGAGACTCTTGCTGTCACACCGCGCAACACCGGTACCGGCCCTCCCCAGCCGGCCCGGACAGACCGAACTCCCCCGGTCGATCCACCGATCCAACGCCCGGCGCCCCACCCCTGCGCGCAGGCGAGCACCCACACCGATTGCCCCAGGCCTCCCCTCCTGGGGCTTCGGAAATTAACGGGGCCGACTCAGCCGTTGCGGTCTCGTGCCGCATAGCGAGCCGCGCGTTCGGCGGCCAGTCGCACATGCGGATCGTGGCGCCCGGTCAACTGCGGCGGACCAAAGATGTGGAACGCAAAACGCCTGAGGCGATAGCCCGCCCGCCACGGAAGATCTTCGAACCAGCGGGGCTCGTGCGCACGCGCGGCAGTCATGTCATAGGCAACCCGCGGCAGGCCCGAGGCGTTCCCGATCAGCTTGTGACTCAGGACGCGTCGAACTCTCCGGCGACCAGTTCGGCGATCTGCGCGGTGTTCAACGCGGCGCCCTTACGCAGGTTGTCCCCGCAGATGAACAGGTCCAGCGAGCGCGGGTCGTCGATCGCACGGCGGATGCGCCCGACCCACGTCGGGTCGGTGCCCACGACGTCAGCCGGGGTCGGGAACTCCCCGTTGGCCGGGTCGTCGACCAACAACACCCCGGGAGCGTCACGCAGGATTGCCTGGGCGCGGCCGACGTCGACCTGGTGCTGGAAGGTGGCGTGCACGGCGAGGGAGTGCGTGGTGATCACCGGGACCCGCACGCAGGTCGCCGAGACGCGCAGGTCGGGCAGGCCCAGGATCTTGCGGGACTCGTTGCGAACCTTGAGCTCCTCCGAGGACCAGCCGTCCTCCTTGAGCGAGCCGGCCCAGGGGATGACGTTGAGCGCGAGCGGCGCGGGGAACGGACCGAAATCCCCGATCGCGCGGCGCACATCCCCGGCGTGCGTGCCGATCGTGGGGGAGCCCGCGACCTTGGCCAACTGCTCGCGCAGGGTGTCGATCCCGGGCTGACCCGCCCCGGAGGCGGCCTGGTAGGAGGCGACCACGAGGGCTTCGAGGTTGTACTCCGCGTGCAGCGCACCCATCGCGACGATCATCGACAGCGTCGTGCAGTTCGGGTTGGAGATGATGCCCTTCGGACGCTTGCGCGCCGCCGCCGGGTTGACCTCGGGCACCACCAGCGGGACGTCGGGATCCATCCGGAACGCCCCGGAGTTGTCGACGGCGATGGCGCCGCGAGCGACCGCGATCGGTGCCCACTCGGCACTGATCTCATCGGGAACGTCGAACATGGCGACGTCGACGCCGTCGAAGCACTCCGGGGACAGCGCGATGACCTCGACCTGTTCGCCGCGCACGAGGAGCTTCTTGCCGGCCGAGCGGGCCGAGGCGATCAGGCGGATCTCGCCCCAGACGTCCTGCCGGGTGGAGAGCAGCTCCAGCATGACGGTGCCGACGGCGCCCGTCGCGCCGACCACCGCGAGAGTGGGCTTGGCGCCCGAGGTGGAACTCATCGGCCGGTACCTCCGTACACCACGGCGCCCTCGCCATCGGGCGCGTCGAGGGAGAAGGCCGTGTGCACGGCCTGGACCGCAGTATTGACGTCGTCCTCGCGTACCACCACCGAGATGCGGATCTCCGAGGTCGAGATCATCTCGATGTTGACCCCGGCCTCCGCCAGGGCCGCGAAGAACTTCGCCGAGACCCCCGGGTGCGAACGCATACCCGCGCCGATCAGCGAGATCTTGCCGACCTGGTCGTCGTAACGCAGGGTCTCGAACCCGATCTCGGCCGCAATCTTCTCCAGCGCCTGCACCGCCTTGGCGCCGTCGGCGCGCGGGGCGGTGAAGGAGATGTCCGTGCGGCCGGTCGCGGCGCCAGAGACGTTCTGCACGATCATGTCGATGTTGACCCCGGCGCCGGCGATGGTGGAGAAGATCACTGCGGCCTGGCCGGGTTTGTCCGGCACGCCGACGACCGTCACCTTGGCCTCGCTGCGGTCGTGCGCGACACCGGCGATGATCGGTTGCTCCATGGGCTTTCCTTCCTCGCCCTGTCCATCGGGCTGTCCATCAGGTGGGCCGGTGTAGTCCGCGACCACCCAGGTGCCGACGCGGTGGCTGAACGAGGACCGCACGTGGATCGGCAGGGCGAATCGCCGGGCGTACTCCACGCAGCGCAGGTGCAGCACCTTCGCGCCCGAGGCCGCCATCTCCAGCATCTCCTCGTAGGTGATGACGGGCAGCCGGCGCGCGGCGGGCACGATCCGGGGGTCGGCGGAGAAGACCCCGTCGACATCGGTGTAGATCTCGCAGACCTCGGCGTTCAGTGCCGCGGCCAGGGCGACAGCGGTGGTGTCCGACCCCCCACGACCCAGCGTGGTGATGTCCTTGGTGCCTTGCGAAACGCCCTGGAACCCGGCGACGATCGCAATCGCTCCGTCGGCCAAGGCACCGCTGATGCGCCCGGGGGTGACGTCGATGATGCGGGCCTTGCCGTGCTCGGCATCGGTGATCACCCCGGCCTGGCTGCCGGTGAAGGAGCGGGCCTCGTGCCCGAGGTTGGCGATCGCCATCGCGAGCACGGCCATCGAGATCCGCTCACCCGCAGTGAGCAGCATGTCCAGCTCGCGGGCCGGTGGAACCGGGGAGACCTCGTTGGCCAGCTCGATCAACTCATCGGTGGTGTCCCCCATGGCCGAGACCACGACGACGACGTCATGTCCGCCCTGGCGGGTCTCCACGATCCGCTTGGCCACCCGCTTGACGGACTCGGCGTCGGCGACGGAGGAGCCGCCGTACTTCTGCACGATCAGGCCCATCGCGTTACCCCCTCGCCGCCTGCGCCGCACATCCGACCCGCGATTCTAGTCTGCGTGGGTGCGGGTTCCCTGCTGGCGCATCCGAGGCTGTCGCCAAGGGACACGACCTGGACCGCATAGGCTCACCCGGACGGGTCACACGCGTGACCCATGGCCGCAGGGAGCGTGCGTGTGACGACCGGAATGCCGGATATGGGCTCCTTGCTCGCCCAGGCGCAGCAGATGCAGGCCCAGCTGGCCAGCGCCCAGGCCGAGCTCGCGAACACCGTGGTCACCGGTAGCGCCGGCGGGGGTCTGGTCCGCGCGAGCGTGTCCGGGGCCGGCGAGCTCGTCGCCCTGGAGATCTCGCCGGAGGCCGTGGATCCCGAAGACACCGAGACCCTTGCCGATCTGGTGCTCGCCGCGGTCCGCGACGCCAACCGGGCGATGGCCGCGGCGCAGGAGCAGGCGATGGGTTCGATGGTCGGCGGGTTGGGTGAGCTGGCTGCCGGACTCGGGCTCGGCGGCGCGATGGGCGCGCTGCCCGGTGGCGGCGCGCCCGGGCTCACGGCCGGGCAGTAGCGCTGAGCCGTAGTCAGGGGGCGCGGTGTACGACGGAATCATCCAGGACCTCATCGAAGAGCTCGGGCGCCTGCCCGGCGTCGGGCCCAAGAGCGCGCAGCGCATCGCCTTCCACCTGCTCGCCGCCGACCCCGTCGAGGTGCGTCGCCTGGTCACCGCGATCGCGACGTTGAAGGAGAAGGTGCGTTTCTGCGAGGTCTGCGCCAACGTCACCGAGGAGCCCCGGTGCCGCATCTGCCGCGACCCGCGCCGGGATCCGAGCGTGATCTGCGTGGTCGAGGAGGCCAAGGACGTCGTCGCGATCGAACGCACCCGGGAGTTCCGCGGGCGCTATCACGTGCTCGGCGGGGCGATCTCGCCGCTGGAGGGCATCGGGCCCGATGACCTGCGGGTGCGCGAGCTCATGGCACGCCTGGCCGACGGCGCCGTCACCGAGCTGATCCTGGCGACCGATCCCAATCTGGAGGGCGAGGCCACCGCGACCTACCTGGCCCGGATGCTCAAGCCGTTGGGGCTGCGCGTAACCCGTCCGGCGAGCGGGCTGCCCGTCGGCGGAGACCTGGAATACGCCGACGAGGTCACCCTCGGACGGGCCTTCGAAGGACGGCGCAGCGTCGATGTGTGAGGCTTTCGCCCAGCAAGGATCCCTGACGTCCGAAGCAGTGGTCGCTATAGCGACCACCCCCTCGGACGTCCCGACGATGAGGTGGACCCAGTGAGCGAGGACCCGACGAGTTTTGCCACCCAGATCGCCGACCAGGTGGAGGGCTTCCTGATCGCCCTGCGTGAGGTCGCGCGGGTGGCGCTGCCCACCGAGGCCGTGCCGATGTTGCTGCTGGCCACCTCACAACTGCTGCTGGCCGGCGGACGGCTCGGAGCGCTGGAGGACGTCACCCTGGACGAGCAGTTCGAGCCCGACGCCGGCGCCGACCCGGACCTGGACGAGCTGCGGGTGGCACTGGCCGCCCTGCTGGACCCGATCGATGAGTACACCGAGGTTTTCGACCCCTACGAGCCGGCGCCCGAGTTGATGATCTGCCGGATCTCGGATGACCTGACCGACGTCGCCGCGGCGTTGCTGCACGGCCTTCAGCACTACAAGGCCGGCCGCGAGACCGAGGCGCTGTGGTGGTGGCAGTTCTCCTACGTGGGGTCCTGGGGGACGTCGGCCTCGACGACCCTGCGGGCGCTGCAGAGCGTGCTCGCGCACGACCGCCTCGACGTCAGCACCGGCGACACCGCGCTCTTGCAGGCACTGGACCCGGCGAGCGTGCGCTCCTGAATCCGAGCTGGCTCAGTCGTGCTCGACCTCGGATAGCACGCTCGCGCCGAACTCGCGCTCGAGCAGCGCGCGTCCGGACAGCTGCGCATCGGGCGCTTCGACATCGCCGGGGTCCGCGGAGTGATCGTCCGTCGGGGCGACGGCGGGAACGGCTGGGGACGCAGGAGCCGGGGTGGGCGCAACATCCGCGGACGCGGGCGGCGGGGCGGCGGGCGGAACGACGCGCACAGGTGACGGCTGCGCGGCGGCAGGCTTGACGGGCAGCGGATCGAGCGGGGCGAAGACCGCATGCGCGGGACCGGCGGCAGTGGTCCCGGCGGCAGATGGCCCGGCGGCAGATGTCCCGGCGGCAGATGTCCCGGCGGCAGATGCCGCGCCGGCCTTGTTCGGGTCCAGGACCGCGTCGAGGCGAAACTTGGCGCGCAGCACCTCGAACAGTGCCGCGGTGAGCAGCTCGTCGCTGCCGGAGGTCTGGAAGTTACGCCGCTTGCCCTCATCGGCGAAGGCCAGCACGAGCACCCCCGCGTCCACCGAGGTGACCTGCACCCCGTCCATCAGCAGCATCCAGGTGTAGCGGCGCCTGGCCTTGACGATGTCGAGCACGTCCGGCCACATCCGGCGCACCGTGGTGATGTCGGCGGCAACCGTCGCTGCGGCGGCGGGCGCAGGGGTCGGCGACCCAGGCTCCGGCGACCCCGCGGGCGGCGCCACCGCGGGGGCCGCGGCAGCGACTGGTTCGGTCATCGCCTTCGCCACGACGGGCGCGGGGAGCGCTTCGACCGCTTGCGCGGGACGCACGGGCGCGGGACGCACGGGCGCGAGACGCTCGGGTTCCACCGCGGGGGATGTCGCCGCGACCGCCGGGCGTGCGACTGCCGTCACCGCACCTGGGAGCGTGGCAGCTGGCTCGAGGGCGGGCAGGGCCGCACCCCCTGCCAGCCGGCGCTCAAGGCGCTCCAGGCGGGTGCGCAGGTCCCGCTCCCCCGCGAACCCGCCTTCGGTTCCCGCGCCGGGCAACAGGACGCGCGCGCAGATCAGCTCAAGTTGCAGCCTGGGCGCGGTGGCCCCGCGCATCTCGGTCAGGCCGGTGTTGACCAGGTCTGCGGCGCGGGAGATCTCCGCCGACCCGAACCGGGAGGCCTGCGCGGTCATCCGCTCCACCGCATCGACCGGGGCGTCGATCAGCCCCGTGCTGCCCGCGTCCGGCACGGCCGCGATCACGATCAGGTCCCGCAGGCGATCCAGCAGATCCGCGACGAAACGCCGCGGGTCGTGCCCGCCCTCGATGACCCGGTCCACCAGGCCGAAGACCGCGGCCCCGTCGTGCGCGGCGAAGGCCTCGATCACGTCATCGAGCAGGGCCGCGTCGGTGTAGCCGAGCAGAGCGGTCGCGCGGGCGAGGGTGACTCGCCCGCCGTCGGCGCCGGCGATGAGCTGATCCAGCACGGACAGGCTGTCGCGCACCGACCCGGCACCGGCCCGCACCACCAGCGGCAGCACCGCCGGGGCGACCTGTACCCCTTCGCGCTCGCACAGGGTGGCCAGGTACTCGCGCAGGATCCCGGGCGGCACGAGGCGGAACGGATAGTGATGGGTGCGGGAGCGGATCGTCGCGATGACCTTGTCGGGTTCGGTGGTGGCGAAGATGAACTTCAAGTGCGGCGGCGGCTCCTCGACGACCTTGAGCAGGGCGTTGAAGCCCGCCGGGGTCACCATGTGCGCCTCGTCGATGATGAAGATCTTGAAACGCGCCGACGCGGGCGCGAAAGCCGCACGATCGCGCAGGTCGCGGGCGTCGTCGACGCCGCCGTGCGACGCCGCGTCGATCTCCACCACGTCGAGCCCGCCGCCCCCGCCGCGGGCCAGGTCCACACACGATCCGCACGTCCCGCACGGGGTCGGCGTCGGGCCGTTCTCGCAATTCAGCGCCCGGGCCAGGATGCGCGCACTAGTGGTCTTGCCACACCCGCGCGGGCCGGAGAACAGGTAGGCATGATTGACCCGGTCGTTGCGGATCGCCTGGGCAAGCGGATCGGTGACGTGCTCCTGCCCGATGACCTCCGCGAAGGTCTCCGGCCGGTAGCGGCGATACAGCGCGAGCACCTTGCGAACCCTAGTGGTGCACCCCGACAGGTTCTTAACGAAAGCGGCACCCCGCGCACCTACCAGAGCTTTCCTACCCTTGCTGCCTTCCGGCCCTGGGGGGGTTCGGACAGATGGCACCGCGCGGGGAGCCGAGGCTGAGTCTACGACCAGGCGAGGGCCTGCGCACCGGCCAGTCGGACAGCGGCGCTGAGATAGGCTTGGCGGGCTCCAAGGAGGATTCGCATAGTGGCCTAGTGCGCACGCTTGGAAAGCGTGTTGGGGGCAACCCCTCCGGGGTTCGAATCCCCGATTCTCCGCCGCGTTGCCAGTCGAAACGCCGGGCGCCCAGGGTGCCTGAAGTTCGTCGTTGTGCCAAGAATGACCCCGGGTTCGCCGAGGCCAGGCCCGCGACTCAATCCCGCAGCCGGATCGCCACGACGTCGAGCCCACGAATCCGCTCAAAGTGCCGCAGGTTCGCGGTACCAACACGCCACCCCGCCGCGATCGCGGTTGCGGCAACGAGGCGGTCATGGGCTCCGACGTCCGCTCCGGAGGACGCGAGCTTGGCCCACAGGCGCGCGTGTGCGCGTGCGCACAGGACGTCGAACGGTAGTGGCGGGAAAGCCGCCAGCACAGCTTCAACAAACGCCTCACGGCGAGCGCGGTGACGTGAGGTCGCCCGGTGCACGCCGTGCAGGAGTTCAGACGTCGAAGGCCTGCGCACGGGGCCCGACCGCGTCATCAACCTCATCGGATTCATCAATGAATTGCGGGGTAAACCCTGCGTATTCATCAATATTTCGATACACTCAACTTCATGATGAAGACCTTGATGGGCCCTCCGAAGCTGGCCCGGACCGACCTCACGGCGCTCGCGCGCATCGCCGAGATCCGCACCGAGGTTGGCATGTACGTGCGCGACGCGCACGACTGGACCGGCCCGCTGGCACGGCTCCTCCGCGCCAAGGCGTCCCAGGGCTCGAACAGCATCGAGGGTCACCACCTCAGTCTGGATGACACGCTCACGGTCCTCGACGGCCATGCGGTCGAAGGCGACGTCCAGGTGGAGCTCGACCAGGCGGCCGTGCAGGGCCACCGCGACGCCATGTCATACCTCCTTGTCCTCGCCCGCGACAGCTTCTTCGCCTACGACGTGGGGTCGCTGCGTGCGCTGCATCGACTCCTCATGCAGCCCTACCGCGAAAAGCTGGTGGAGCTGAAGTTGCTCAACACGCCCGGCCATCAGGACCCGCGGCCAGGCAGTTGGCGTCGCGGGCACATTGCCGTCGGGGACTACACCGCGCCAGACATCGACGTAGTAGTAGACCTCCTCGCCGAGCTGGTCGAGACCCTGAACCGCCCCCGCCACTTCTCGGCGATCGTCTGTGCCGCGATGGCGCACCTGAACTACGTCTCGATCCACCCGCACTCGGACGGCAACGGGCGCATGTCGCGAGCGCTCCAGACCCTCGTGCTGGCGCGCGAGACCGACGACCTGGCGCCGGAGTTCATCGGTGTGGAGGAATGGCTGGGCGCCCATCGCAAGGCGTACTACGACGCCCTCACCGAGGCCCGCCGGAAGGGTTCGCTGCACTGGGTGCGCTTCTGTCTCGACGCCCACCTGGCACAATCCGAGTCGGTGCTGGCAGACGCTCAGGGCGCGCGGCGGCGGGGTCGGATCCTGGCCGAATTGTGCGAGGCTGCCAGGATCAACGACCGAGCCGTGCTGGCGCTCTGGGACGCGGCAGAGGGTCGCCGGGTCACGAACACCAGCTACCGGCAACAGGCTGAGCTGGACCGCCAGGCTGCTACCTACGACCTTCGGTTGCTCGACGCGGCAGGGCTCCTCCGGCTCGTCGGCAAGGGCGCCGGCGCCCATTACGTGGCGGGCGACAAGCTCACCACCGTGCTCAAGGCCGACTGAGCCGAGCTGAGTACGTGCGCCGGGCGGATGAAGCCGATACCCGGTGCAGCTGTGCGGTTCTCTCCAACGCAGAAGACAGCCTGGCGATCGAGGTCAAACCCGCCGGTCCCTTCGCTGTCGAACTCAGATCCCGAACGGCGCGGCGTACCGCACGAGACCGGCCGGCACGACGTCCGGCGCCTGAAGGGCCAGGGCCATCAGCGCCTCATCCGGGACGTCGATGCTGAGCCGGATGCCGTAGCTGGACGCCCGCGTGAAGCCGAAGCGCGGGTAGTACTGCGGGTGACCCAACACGACGACATAGCGTTCGCCCATCGCCGCGGCCGCCGCCAGCGCGGCCCGAGTCGCCGCAGCCCCAGCGCCGGTGCGCTGATGAGGGGGCAGCACCGCGCAGGGCGCCAGGCACAGCGCCGGAACCTCGCCGATATGACAGCGCGTCAGGAGTGCGTAGCCGACCGGGCGATCCTGGGCATCGACGCTGACCCAGCTGAGTCCGGCGATCCAGGACGGGTCCGCGCGCAGCGCGTCAACGAGCTCCGCCTCCGCGGAGGACTCGAACGCCGCGACGTTGATCGCGCGGACCGCTACCGTGTCGGCGGACGATTCTGGGCGGGTGTTCCACTCTGCGCTCATCCGGAGACGATCACACCTGGCGCGGCGTCGGCGGCGGCGCGGCACGGTAGGACTCCAGGTGCGTGATACCGCCGGAGCCGGTCTCGGTGCTCACGGTGCCAGTGTGGCACTTGCGGGTCGTCTCCTGCCCGTTTGTGGGGTCCGATCTGGTGCACCGACGGCCCAACCAAGACAATTGACCCCCGCCGATCCCTGGAGTTGCCCCGTGCGCGTTCCCCTGACCGTCGCCGATTTCCTGCATCGCGCCGAGACCGCTTTCGGGGACTCGACTGCGATCATCGACGAGCCCGACCAGCCGGCGGCGCCGGTGCCGACCACCACCTACACCCAACTCGGGGAGCGGGTGCGGGCCTGGCAGGCCGGGCTGGACGCGCTCGAGGTCCCGGTCGGCGGGCGCGTCGCGGTGGTCAGCCACAACTCCGCGCGCCTGATGGAGTTGCTGCACGCCGTCCCGGGCACCGGGCGGATCGCCGTCCCGGTCAACTTCCGGCTGCGCCCGCACGAAGTGGCCTTCATCGTCGAGCATTGCGGCGCCGACGTCGTGCTGATCGACCCCGAACTCGATGATGAACTCAAGGACATCACCGCCCGGCACCGGTTCGTACTCGGCGCCGAGACCGACGAGACACTCATGCGTTACGGCGTCGAGCCGCGGCCCTGGGCGGATCCGGACGAGGACGCCACCGCCACGATCAACTACACCTCGGGCACGACCGCGAGCCCGAAGGGCGTGCAACTGACGCACCGTAACTTATGGATCAACGCCGTCACCTTCTCGATGCACCTGCGCCTGTGGGAGCGCGACGTGCTCATGCACACGCTGCCGATGTTCCATTGCAACGGCTGGGGGATGCCGTACGCCACCGTCGGGCTCGGCGCTACCAACGTGGTGATCCGCAAGATCGACGGCGAGGAGATCCTGCGCCGCGTGGACGCGCACGGCGTGACCGTGATGTGCGGGGCGCCCGCGGTGTGGTCGATGACCCTCGACGCGGCGCAGACGCTCGACGGTCCGGTGCCCGGACGCGAGCAGGTGCGCATCGTCGTCGCCGGCGCTCCCCCGCCCTCGCGCACCATCGAGCGGATCGGCTCCGAGCTCGGCTGGGAGATGACCCAGATCTACGGCCTCACCGAGACTGCTCCGCTGCTGACGATGAACCGCGCCGAGGCGCGCGATGAGTCACTGCCGGCCGACGAGCGAGCCCGGCTCATGTCCCGCGCCGGCAAGCCGGCACTCGGGGTGCGCTTGACGATAGACCCCGAGGGCGAGGTCCTCGCCCGCTCCAACGTCGTCATGCACGGCTACTGGAACAACCCGACCGCTACCGCCGAGGCACTCTCCGACGACTGGTTCCACACCGGCGACGGCGGCACCGTGGACTCCGCGGGTTACCTGACGATCTCCGACCGCAAGAAGGACATCATCATCACCGGCGGGGAGAACGTCTCCTCGATCGAGGTCGAGGACACCCTGTTCTCCCACCCGGCGGTTGCCGAGGTCGCCGTGATCGGGGTGCCCTCAGAGAAGTGGGGCGAGACCATCAAGGCCCTCGTCGTGCTGACCCCCGATCAGCAGGCGGACGAGGCCGAGTTGATCGCGCACTGCAAGAAACTGCTGGCCGGCTACAAGGCACCGACCTCGGTCGAGTTCCGCACCGAGATCCCGCGCACCGCAACCGGCAAAATTCAGAAGTTCAAACTGCGTGAGCCTTACTGGGCTCAGGTCGGCCGTAGCGTGAACTGACGCACTGCCACTTTCATCCGGTTTGGGCACTGGCGTTTGTCATTTCGTTCCCCGAGTCCCCAGTGCCGCGCCCACCATGGACAGGTGGACCCCAGCTCACCTGATGAGGTAGCCGATGCCGCGCGCGCCGACCGGCGTGGTTTCCTTCGCCTGGCCGGAGTCGGCTTGGTCGGCGCGGCAGCAGCGCTGGGGACCGCCGGCGGTGCCGGGGCCACGGCCTACCGGGACACCCAGGCCGCACGGCGGCGGAACAACGGCGCGACGGTGGCAACGCTGTCCACCGCGACCAGCCTGCAGGTGCTCTGGCGCGCCCGGACCGAGCGCAAGGTCCTCGCCTTGACCTTCGACGACGGTCCTGGCGAGGAGCTCACCCCGGGGCTGCTCGACGTGCTGGCCGAGACCGGCACGCGCGCGACTTTCGCCTTGGTGGGCGAGAAGGCGACGCGGTACCCAGACCTGGTGCGCCGCCAGCACGCGGCGGGTCATGAGCTGGCGAATCACTCCTGGACTCACGCCGACCTCGGCCTGCTGGACTACGACGGCATTCGCCGCGAACTCGTCCGCACCGACGATCTTCTGGAGCATCTGACGGGTCTTCGGACCCGCGTGATCCGCCCGCCGTTCGGCCGGGTGCACGGGGCCTTGCTGCAGTACGCAGCGCAGGTCGGCCAGCAGCTGCTGATGTGGGACATGCGCCTGCTCGAGGACGACTACGACAGCGTCGGCAACGCCGATTACGTCCTGGAACACCTGCGCCCTGGCTCAGTGCTGCTCGCTCACGACGCCGGCCTGGCCAAACGCAAGATCGGCATCGCCGCGATCCCCGCCATCATCCGCGGCGCCCGGGAGCAGGGGTATGAGTTCGTGACCGCCAGCGAGATGTTCGCCATCGACAGCACGGCGTGCGCCTAGAACCTCGAGCCCAACTCGATGCCGACCGCGGCCGCGGCGGCTCCCAGGGCGATCGTCGAGAGCAGGTATCCCGTGCCCAGGCGGTTGCGGCGGGACTCGTGCAGCACCAGCACCTCGAAGGCCAACGTCGAATACGTGGTGAACGCACCGCAGAACCCGACGCCGGTCAGCAGCACCAGATCCGGCGATGCCCCACCGCCCGCGGCTGAGGCGAGGACCAGCCCGAGCAGCAGGCTGCCGAGCAGGTTTGCCGTGAACGTGCCCCAGGGGAAGGCCGATCCGGTACGAGCCCGGAGCACCTGGTCGAGGGCGTAGCGGGCCGGCGCACCGCCTGCCGCGCCGAGCGCGACCAGAATCCAACTCATCGCGCCGGGCCCTGGATCCCGCAGAACCGCCGGGTCACCAAGGTCGCCATGACGATCGCGGCAACCGCCACCAGCGGGGTGATGACCGCGTAAAACGGGGCTGCACTGCCTTCACCTTCGACGTGCTCGAACCGCAGGTGCACGACGTACACCGCGTAGACCGAGAACGTGGTGAACCCGCCACAGAATCCGGGACCGAGGAAGGGGCGCCACAACGGGTGCACCGGCCCGCGCTCGGTGAGGAGCACCATGATGACGCCGAGCAGCGCGCAGCCGGCCACGTTCACACCCAGCGTCGTGATCGGGAGATCCGAGACGGACTCCTCCGCCCAGATCCGGCCCGCGCCGTAGCGCGCCAGTGACCCCAGCACCCCGCCGCATGCGACGGCGGCGAGCACGCGCGGAGCGAGGCTCGGCGGGGCGGTCACCGGAGAAAAGCTAACGCCGCCCCGGCCGACTAACCCCACTTCTGCGTGCGTGTCGGGCCTTCACCAGGCACCCAAAGCCCCAGACACACTCAGAAGTTGGCGCTAAATGGCGACGACCGCGGGGTAATCCGGGCGCCACATCGCCGCATCGATCCGGAATTCGAGGTCCTGCGGCAACTGCGCCAGACCCTCGGCATCGGCGGCCCGAGCCACCGCAATCGCGACCGCGCGGGAGACCGCGCGCAGCTCGTCCACCGCGGGCAGCAACGGGGCTCCCAGGCCGGAGCCGGTGTCGATCCGAGCCAATGCGTCGGCGGCCGCGACCAGCATGCCATCGGTGACCCGCGACGCCCGCGAGAGCGCCACCCCGAGCCCCAGTCCGGGGAATACCAGCGCGTTGTTGGCTTGGGCGATCGTGTACTCGCGAGCATCGTGAACGACGGGTGCGAAGGGACTTCCGGTCGCGATCAGCGCCCGCCCCTGCGTCCAGTTCAGCAGGTCCGCGGGCAGCGCCTCACACTTCGACGTCGGATTCGACAACGGCAGGATCACCGGACGATCGCAGTGCGCCGCCATGTCCCGCACCAGCGCCTCGGTGAAGGAAGCCGGTTGCGCCGAGGTCCCGATCAGGATGGTCGGGTGCACCTCGCGTACCACGTCGGCCAGCGTGGCCACGGTGCCCGGGGCCGACCACCCGGCGACCTCGCCTGCGCTGCGGGCGTACGGCAGCTGGAAGTCCCGGATGAGCGCAGCCTGATCAGCGGAGATCAGACCCTTGCTACCGAGCGCGTAGAACCGAGCTGTGGCCTCGTCAGGTGCCAGACCCTGCGCGATCATCAGGTCCCGCATCATGTCCGCGATCCCGATGCCGGCGGTTCCGGCGCCGTGGATGATGACGCGCTGATCGCGCATCGCGGTGCCGTTCTCGCGCAACGCGGCGAGCACGGCAGCGAGCACCACCACTGCGGTGCCCTGCATGTCGTCGTTGAAGGTGCAGCAGCTCGCCTGGTACTTGTGCAGAACCCGTCGGGCGTTGCTCGCGCCGAGGTCCTCCCAGTGCAGCATCGCGTGCGGGAACACCGTACGCACGCTCGCCACAAACGCGTCCAGCAGCGCGTCGTAGCGCTCATCGCGGACCCGGGCGTGCCGGTTGCCCAGGTACAACGGATCGCCGAGCAGTTCGACGTTGTCGGTGCCGACATCGAGCATCACCGGCACCACTCGGCTGGGGTGAATGCCGGCGGCGGCGGTGTAGACCGCCAGCTTGCCGACCGCGATCTGTGCCCCGCCCACGCCCCAGTCTCCGATCCCGAGAATGCCTTCGCCGTCGGTCGCAACCAGCAGGTCGACGTCGCCTGCCCCGAGCCCGAGGTTCGCGAACGCGGTCGCCACCTGCTCAGGCTGATTGACCGAGAGGTAGAGCCCACGTGGGCGGCGAAACTCGTGACTGAACCGCTCGATGGCCGTGCCGATGGTCGGGGTGTACACGATCGGCAGCATTTCCTCGATGTGATCGGTGAGCAGCCGGTAGAAGAGCACCTCGTTGCGGTCACGCAGATTGGCCAGGTACACGTGCTTCTCCAGCGGAGTGGACTGGCGCAGGTATTGCCCGTAGACCCGCGCCAGCTGCACGTCGAGCCCACTGGCACGCGCCGGGAGCAGGCCCGTCAGACCGAGGGCGTCTCGCTCCGAGCACGAGAAGGCGCTTCCCCGGTTCAGTAACGGCAACGCCAGGATCGCGTGCCCCCGCACCCGGACCCGGGCGGTCCAGCCCTGCGGACCGGGCACCAGCTCGTATGGACTCTCGGCCTTCATGGGTCCCTCCTCGGGTGCAGGGATCCATCCTGGCCGACCGGGCGAGCAGGGCCCTGGCCCGCACCGGGCTCAGCTGCGGACCGCGGAGATGTCGAACTCCAGAACGATCTTCTCCGACACCAGAACCCCACCGGCCTCCAACGCGGCGTTGAAGCTCACTCCCCAATCCTTGCGATTGATGGTGGCCTTGCCCTCGAAGCCCGCTCGCACGTTTCCCCAGGGGTCGGTGGCGATCCCGGTGAACTCGAAGTCGATATCCACACTCTTGGTGATGCCCTTGATGGTCAGCTCGCCGGTCAGTACGTAATCCGATCCGCTCGCCGCGCGCACGCCGGTGGAGACGAAGCGGATCTGCGGGTGATCGGCAGCGGCGAAGAAGTCATTCGTGCGCAGGTGCTCATCGCGGGCCGCGTTGGCGGTGTCGATGCTGGCAACCTCGATCGTCAGCTCGATGTGGGAGTTCGCGGGTTGCTGTGCGTCGAGCGTGGCGGTGCCGGTGAAGTCACTGAAGGCGCCGCGGACCTTGGTGACCATGGCATGGCGCGCCACGAAGCCGATCCGGCTGTGGGAGGCGTCGATCGCGTAGGTCCCGGTCAGCGCGCTGGCAGTAGCGGTGGTCATGGAGTGCTCCTTCGGTAGATTGGTTGATACATCAACCATAGCACGGATGGATGACGTGTCAACCTCAGGCGTGGCACACTTCTGCTATGACCGACCACGTCGCCCCGCGCTGGCTCACCGAGCACGAACAGCTGGCCTGGCGTGGCTCGCTGAGCATGTGGGCCCGCTTGCAGTCCGCCCTCGCCCGAGAGATGGCGGACGGCTCCGAGCTCTCCATGTCCGACTTCGCCGTCCTGGTGACGCTGACCGAGGCCTGCGGCGGCGCCGTCCGCGCGTTCTCCTTGGCCAGGGAGCTGGACTGGGAGAAGAGCCGGCTCTCCCATCAGCTGGCCCGGATGGAAAGGCGCGGGCTGATCGATCGCGCAGGCTGCAGCGAGGACGGCCGCGGCCAGATCGTGACAGCGACCGCAGCCGGCCGGGCGGCGATCGAGGCCGCTGCCCCGGCCCACGTCGAGGCGGTGCGCCGCCTGTTCCTCGATCACCTCACGCCCACGCAGATCGACGCGCTGGCCGCCATCAGTGCGAGCGTTCTCCCGGTACTCGGCGCTCCGGCGATAAAGTCAGCGCTGTGATCTTCAAGCGCGTAGGCGAGAACAGGCCTTACCCCGAGCACAACACCAGCCAGCGCGCCTGGTCGGTCGTGCCTCCCCGGGCGGTACGCCTGGACCAGCTGATCACCACCAAGAGCCAGCTCGACCTCTCGACGCTGCTCTCCGAGGACTCCACCTTCTACGGCGACCTGTTCGCCCACGTCGTCGAGTGGCGCGGGGACCTTTACCTCGAGGACGGCCTGCACCGGGCGGTTCGTGCCGCGCTGCGCCAGCGCACCGTCGTTCACGCGCGCATCCTGGAGCTGGGCGAGGCCTGAGATCTCGATTGGGCGACTGGGCTCCACACGGGGCTCGGGTCGCCTAGCCTTGATGATCACGCACCGAAAAGGGCCAGGACCGGCGTCGATGCGGCCGTAACAGGGGGAGATCGTGAACGCGTTCCGTCCGAGGGGATCCACGACCCTCCCGCGATTCCGGCCGGTCAACACCCGTCGCCGGGTCATCACGGTGACCGCAGTGCTCGCCGCCTGCGCCGGGATCGGCACTGCCGCCTACACCTTGGGAATCAGTTCCGACGCCAGCTCCCGCCCGGACTGCCAACGGGCCGACTACGTGGCCCCCACGCCTGGCCGGGCCCCGGTGAACGTCTACAACTCGACCCCCCAAGGGGGCTTGGCCACGAACGTGGCTTCCGAACTCAAGAAGCGCGGGTTCACCATCGGCGAGGTGGACAACGACCCCCTGCGCCGCAAGATCCGCGGCACAGGTGAGATCCGGGGCGGCCCGGCGGGCGAGGCCCAGATCGCCGCTCTGCAGGCCTGGCAGCCGGGCATGGTCATCGTCCGCGACAAGGGTCGTCGCGGTCCCGGCGTGGACTTTGTCATGGGGCTGAAGTTCGTCGAGTTGCGAGCCGAGCCAGAGGCGCCCCCTGGCGCCCCGCCCAGCGCCTGCCTCCCGGTAACCGAACCCGCGAGTTCTTGACCCGCTGCTGATCAGCGCCAAAGCGGGTGCGTGGCCGTTAACGCGGCGAAGTCCCGGTCGCCACGTCCAGATGGACGAGGATCCGGGACTTCGGCCGATCCCCCCGTGCTGGCGCTTCGGATCCGACGGCGGGTCGAATCTGCGGCGCCGGGTGTCAGCGCGCGGTGCTCACCGCTCGATGCGGCTGCTCTGCGCCGGGATCGTGCCGGCGAGAAGCTGGCGAACCTCGGACTCGCGGTAGCGGCGGTGGCCACCAAGGGTGCGGATCGAGGTGAGCTTGCCGGCCTTGGCCCAGCGGGTGACGGTCTTCGGGTCGACACGGAACATCGTGGCAACCTCAGCCGGCGTCAGCAGAGCTTCCGTGTCGGGCGTACGTGCATTCATGGCGGGCCTCCTCAGCGAGCCGACCTTGTGTCGGCTCGTATCACGATGGTGCCCTAGGGGCCGGATGTCCGGAATGGTCCTTGCGGATCATTTCGAGCAGCCGACTGGCCGTGGGCCAGATCAACCGAACGGATGATGCCTTTCCCGATCATCGACACTTTTCCGTGCGGTCTCATCCACCGAACCTGACCCCGCGCCAGCTGTGCCTGAACCGAGACTACCTTTGGTATCTCTTCGGTCAACAAGCATGCCCGAACTTCCGTTTCATCCCAATGAATGACCAAGTATAGGTATTCCGTGTCGCGATCTGTCCCGGAATTCCCGACACCGGTGCGCCGTTGGGATGACCCTCAATCGGCCGCTAAAGCGGATTGATCCACCCGCTCGGCTCAGCCGTACCCTGATCGGGCAGGTCCAAGAACTTCAGCGAAATCCCGGCCGGAAGAGGAGGTCCTGGTGCCTGATCTGGCCGTTGTCGACCTGCTGGGAGCGCAATCCCCCCATGAGCAGGTCGTGTTCTGCCACGATCCGGACAGCGGGTTGCGTGCCATCATCGCCCTGCATTCCACCGCGCTGGGCCCCGGACTCGGTGGCACCCGGTTCTATCCCTACGCAAGCGTCGAGGCCGCGCTCAGCGACGTTCTGAACCTGTCCCAGGCGATGACGTACAAGAACGCGCTCGCCGGACTCGATCACGGGGGCGGTAAAGCGGTGATCATCGGCGATCCGAATCGGGACAAGAGCGAGCACCTATTGCGCGCCTACGGCCGCTTCGTGCAATCCCTCGGCGGGCGCTATGTCACGGCTGCCGACGTCGGGACCTACTCCGCCGACCTGGACGTCGTCGCGTGGGAAACCCGCCACGCGACCGGGCGCTCACCCGAGAAGGGCGGCGCCGGGGATTCCTCGATCCTGACCGCCTGGGGGCTCTACCAGGGCATGCGAGCCTGCGCAGCGCACCTGTGGGGGGCGCCCAGCCTGGCCGGGCGACGGGTCGGCATTTCCGGCGTCGGCAAGGTCGGGCGGCACCTGGCGGATCATCTCGCCGCCGAGGGCGCGCAGCTGCTGGTCACCGACGTCTCACCGAGCGCGCTCGCCGCGCTGCAGGCGGCGCACCCCGGCGCCCAGCTGATCGTGGACACCGACAACCTGATCCGCGCGGACCTGGACATCTACTCGCCCTGCGCCCTTGGCGGGGCGCTGGACGAGAGGTCCGTGGCCGCCCTGAGCGCGGCGATCGTTTGCGGCGGAGCTAACAATCAACTGGCGCACCCGGGGATCGACGAGCTGATCAATGAGCGCGGGGTCCTGTACGCCCCGGACTACCTGGTGAACGCCGGCGGCGTTATCCAGGTCGCCGACGAGTACGCCGGGCAGGACGGCGGATTCTCCTTCGAGCGGGCCAAAGCGCGGGCGAGCGGCATCTACGCGACCACGGCACAGGTGCTCCGGATCGCCCGCGACGAGGGCATCTCCCCGGCCCTGGCCGCCGATCGGCTCGCCGAAGCGCGCATCCTCGCCATCCCCCGGCGCTCGCGAATCCACCTGGCCGGAAGCTGACCCAGGGTGTCCGTGTGCCACGTCCGCGGCGGACGGGGTACTTTAAGGGAGCGCGATACGCCTCCTGCTGCACCTGGGCCCAGAGGCCGTCGCCACCGTCCGTAGACGCGTAGCCGGGGCCACGTCGGCCCTGATCAGAGGGGGTCGAGCCATGGGGCGCGGCCGAGCCAAAGCCAAGCAGACGAAGGTGGCCCGCGAGCTGAAGTACAGCTCGGGTGGGACCGACCTGGATCGCCTGCGGGCCGAGCTCGTCAGCAGCGGCGGTTCGGCAGCACCTGCCGGTGACGCGGGCGACGAGCCTGAGGATGACCCGTACGCCCAGTACGCGGGCGATGACGACGGCGAGGACACCCGCCGCTCAGGTTGAGCGTCCGCTCGTTGGCCGAGGCGCGTCGCTGATCCCCGAACGTCCGAAGAAGTGGTCGCTATAGCAACCACCCCTTCGGACGTCCGCGATTGTTGGGAGCCCCGCGTGCACTCCTCAGTTCGCGCCATGATCGTGCCCAGCTCGTGACACGGCACCACCCGGCGCGAACTAGCGATCAGCGGGGCTTGAGGTTGGCGCATTCTGAGGATGCCCAGGGCGGGTCTACACCGCGATAATCGGCCCTGACAGCACGTCAGGTCGAGCTGGCAATAGGCTCGCTGACCGCGGGTGTACGCGAGAACCCGGCCCGAGGCACATCCAAGGAGAGCTCACGTGAATCGCAAGTCGATGGTGTGGATCCCGGTCCTGGCCACGTCCGCACTGTTGCTGGGCGGGTGCGGCAGCGAGGGCAAGATCAAAGACCCCAACAGTCCCGAGGCGACCGCGTGCAAGGAAGCCATCGCTGGTTTGGTAGCCCCCAAGCTGAGTGAGATCGAGGCGGCCGTGGCCACGGGTGACGATGGCAAGATCGAGAAGGTTATCGAGGACGCGCTCGGCGACAAGCCGCCGAAGGCCTGCGAGGACATCAACGAATCGATCGCCGAACAGCTCGGCGCCGAGGCCATGCAGAGTCTGCTGACCAAGTAGGCCCGGCTCCTGCGGGGGCTGCTCCCGGCTTCGGGCGTTGGCCCCGCAGGCTCAGCGGTGCGCGCCGCGAAGGTGCGCGCGCCCGGTGCCGGCCGTGATCTCCCCGAGCACCCAGGACGGCAGCTCCCGGGCGCCGAGGCGGGCCAGCACGGCGTCGGCGTCGGCGGGTGCGACGACGGCCACCATGCCGACGCCCATGTTCAGCGTGCGCTCCAACTCCGAGGCGGCGACGCCGCCGAGGCGGCCGATGAGCTCGAAGACCGGACCCGGGGTCCAGCCGGCACGCTCGAGCACGGCGTCGAGGTCACCGGGCAGCACCCGCTCCAGGTTCTCCGCGAGCCCGCCGCCCGTGACGTGGCTGAAGGCGTGCACGTCCAACGCCGGAACCGGCGCTCCGTCATCGGTAGTGCCCTCGCGCAGCAGCGCCAGGCAGTCCTGGGAGTAGATCCGGGTCGGTTCGAGCAGTTCCGCACCGAGGGTGCGCCCGAACTCGGGCACCTGGCGGTGTACGTCCCACCTGGCGCCGGTGAAGAAGACGTGCCGGGCCAGGGAGTACCCGTTGGAGTGCAGCCCCGAGGACGCCATCGCGATCACCACGTCGCCGGCGCGGACCCGGTGCGCACCGAGCAGGTTCACCTCGTCGACCACTCCGGTACCGGCGCCTGCGAGGTCGTACTCATGGGGTTCGAGCAGGCCGGGGTGCTCGGCGGTCTCGCCGCCCACCAACGCGCACCCAGCCCGCCGGCACCCCTCGGCGATCCCCGCCACGATCGCGGCGATGCGCTCCGGGACCACCTTGCCGCAGGCGATGTAGTCGGTCATGAACAGCGGCTCGGCCCCGCACACCACCAGGTCGTCCATCACCATCGCGACCAGGTCGATGCCGACGGTGTCGTGGATTTCCATGCGCTGCGCGACGGCGACCTTGGTGCCGACGCCGTCGGTGGCGGTGGCGAGCAGGGGGTGCTTCATCGCCTTGAGCGCGTCGGCGCGAAAGAGCCCCGCGAAGCCGCCGAGCCCGCCAAGGACCTCGGGTCGACTTGCGCGGGCCACCGAGGCCTTCATCAGCTCGACGGCCTTGTTTCCGGCCTCGATGTCGACCCCGGCCGCGGCGTATGTCGCGCCCGGCGCCGCCGTCACGTCTGGACCTCCGGCGCCGGGATGCTCTCGTGGGTCGGCAGCTGGATCGCGGGCGGCTCTAGGCGGTGCTTGCCCATCAGCTCAGGGTCCGGGAGGTCAATCGGGTACTCGCCAGTGAAGCAGGCCGTGCACAACTTCTCCCGTGGGACTGTCGTCGCGGCAATGAGGCCCTCCATCGAGATGTAGGCCAGCGAATCCGCGTTGACCGAGGAGCGGATCTCCTCGACCGAGAGCCCGTTGGCGATCAGCTCGGCGCGGGTCGCGAAGTCGATGCCGTAGTAGCAGGGCCACATCACCGGCGGGGAGGAGATCCGGATGTGGATCTCAGCGGCGCCGGCCTCGCGCAGCATCCGGACCAGTGCCCGCTGGGTGTTGCCACGCACGATCGAGTCGTCGACGACGATCAGACGCTTGCCCTCGATGACCTCGCGAAGCGGGTTGAGCTTGAGCCGGATACCCAGCTGACGGATCGTCTGGGACGGCTGGATGAACGTGCGCCCGACGTAGGAGTTCTTCACCAGCCCCTGCGCGTAGGGGATCCCGCTTTCCTGCGCGTACCCGATGGCGGCCGGGGTGCCCGACTCCGGGGTGGCGATCACCAGGTCCGCCGGGGTCGGGGCCTCCCGGGCCAGCTGACGGCCCATCTCGGCGCGGGCGGCGTGCACGTTGCGCCCGGAGATCTCGGTGTCCGGGCGGGCCAGGTAGACGTACTCGAACACGCAGCCCTTGGGGTCGGCCGGTGCGAAGCGCTGCGCGCGCAGCCCGTTCTCGTCGATCGCGATCAGCTCACCGGGCTCGACCTCGCGCACCCGGGCCGCCCCGACGATGTCCAAGGCCGCTGTCTCCGAGGCGATCACCCAGCCGCGGTCCAGGCGGCCGAGCACGAGTGGGCGGATGCCCTGGGCGTCGCGGGCGGCGTACAACGTCGACTCGTTCATGAACACGAACGAGAACGCCCCGCGCAGCTGCGGCAGCAGGTCCATCGCCGCCGACTCCAGGGAGCGGCTGTGGTGCGAGGCCAAGAGCTCGGTGACCAGGTCGGTGTCGGTGGAGGCCATCTGACCGCCGCGCCGACGCGAG
>JBQTII010000105.1:0-27173 GCA_052388275.1 Sporichthyaceae bacterium
ACGCGCTGAAGGTCGGCCAGGAGATCGAGGCGTTCGCGGACCAGTCCGCGATCAGCCAGCCCTACCTCGACGCCCTGGTGCGCCAGAAGGTCGTCGCGTTCGGCGGCCTGCACCTGCCGCAGAGTTACTACCAAGAGCGCGCCCCGTACGCGTGGGGCCAGCTCATCGACTGCACGACTCTGACCAACTCCGCGATCGACCTGATCGCCAAGCGGTTGCCCCCCGCCGGCAAGGCCGAGCGCGCGGGGAGCGCGGCCATGCGCGAGAAGCAACGTCAGTTCGGCCTGATCGTTCCCGACGATGCGGTCTACGCCCAGTGCATCAACGAGGCCCGTCCCAAGCTCAAGGCCGCCGGCATCACCATCGCCAAGGAGATTCGCTATTCGCTGGAGTTGGCCAAGCTCCAACAGGAAGCGCCCAACATCGCCGCGCAGCTCAAGAACGCCGGCATCACCACCGTGGTGCTGGTGACCGACCCGATCCTGCCGTTCTTCCTCTCCGGCTCTGCGACGCAGCAGAACTACTGGCCGGAGTGGTTCATCTCCGGCACCGTCTTCACCGACGTCGACGTGGCAGGCCAGTTCTACGACCAGGACCAGTGGCAGTTCGCCTACGGGCAGAGCTACATCTCCGACATCGCTCAGGGCAACGCGTCGGAGTCCTACCGGGCCTACAAGAAGATCCGTCCACAGGACGAGCCGACGCTGACCCGCGACCTGGACTACTACTCGATGCTCATGCTGTTCATCGGGCTGCAGATGGCCGGGCCCGACCTGAACCCGGCGACGTTCCAGGCGGGCATGTTCGCCTATCCCGGCCGGGTCGGTCCGCTGGGCGCCTGGAGCTGGGGGCCCAACGACTACACGGCGATCGACGACGCCCGCGAGATCTACTACGACCGCCGGGCCCTGAGCGCCTTCAACAACCAGCCTGGGCGCTACATCGCCGTCTCCGGCAACCGGCGCTACCGGGGCAGCTGGCCGGCCCGCGTCGCCGCGGCCCCGATCCCCCCACCCGCCGCGCCCTAGCGGTGCGCGGATCGGGCAAAGGTTTCACTCCGCAGGGACCATCAGGTCCAGCGTGAAGTTACCGTGAGTAGGCCAACCGGCGACGAGGACGGGAGGACCGCGTGATCACCCCGCGAGTGCTCATGCGCGCCACCGCCGGAGCCGTTCTTGCCCTCCTCGGCGCCACGCTCGGGGGGCCCGGCGCAGCCGCAGCCGACAAGGCGGACACCCCGAAGGAGGTCAGCGCGCAGGCGCAGGCGGTCGTCGCACGGATCGTGCCGTTCGTCGGCCTGCCCGGCGTGACGACCAGCATCGGTCTGGCGGGGGCCCAGGTCTCCGCGGGTTCCGCGCAGGCCAACGCCACCGCCGCCGACTTCGGACTGCTGGGCGCGCTGGCCGCCGCCGGCGCGCCGACCGTTCCCGGCGTCGACGCCCCGGATCTGCCGCAGCCGATCGTCGCGGACAGCGCCGGGGTGACCTCGGCGGAGCGCGAGCAGTTGGCCCCGCCGCCGGGCCAGGGGATGGCGGCGGCGCCGGGAACCTTCGCCCGCGAACGGGTCGATGCCGGCGCGGACCCATTGGCCGCGCGCTCGCGGGTCGACGGGCCGCAGCTGCTGATCCCGGGCCTGCTCGAACTCAGCAGCGGCTCCAGTACGGCAACCGCGCGGGCGGAGCGCGCGGTGTCCGAGGTGCGGTATGGCCGCATCGCGCTGGGCGAGGGCGAGGTCGTGCTGACGGGACTGCGCTGGGTGGCCACCCAACGCGGATCGGATGCGGCCAAGGGCACCTTCACCCTGGGCTCGATGACGATCGCCGGCCAGTCCTACGCGGTGGACTCCCCCGCCGAGATCGCGAGTGCCATCGCGCAGGCCAACTCGGCGCTCGTGCCGTTCGGCCTTGCGCTGTCCGCGCCGACCAGCACCCTGAGCGGGGCGGGCGCGACGGTGGCGCCGCTGATCATCCAGGTACGTAACCCCGAACCGCTGGTCGAGCCCTCCCGGCAGGGCGTCGACGCCTTCCGCCCGGTGCTCACCCCGCTCATCGACGCGATCATTGCCGCCTACCCGGACGCGGCCGCGGCGCAGATCGCGCTCAATGCGGTCGTCGGTGGGTTGGGTGGGAGCAGCGGCGGGCGCCTGGAACTTGGCGGTGTGAGCGCGCGGTTCGGCCTCGTGGACGGCGCCGCGCTCCCCCTCGATGTTCCCGACACGGCCTCCGTCGCGGAGGTAGCGCCCCCGCCACCGGGCATCTCGCCCACGACCGACGCCGCCGGTGAGGTCGCCGCAGGCATCGCGGAGATTCCCCCGGCACTTCCGGGCGCGGCCCCTGCTCCCGCCGGTGAGCTGACGGTGGCCGCCCCGGTGGCCGGCACCGTATTCGGTGAGGATGACCGCACCCGGACGCTGGTGTTCATCGGCCTGGGCCTGCTGCTGATCATCGCGTTGGCCGCCGGTGACCGGATCCGCCTGCTCGCCGCCGGGTGACGATCGGCCATGACCTTGACGATGGCGGGGGCACGGGCGGACCGCCGGGTGCACAGCGTGGCCGCGGTAGCCGGGCTCCCGGTCACCTGGGCAATTCTCGACGCCACCCTGCCCTCCGGGCTCCCGCTCGGAGTCGTCCTACAGGGCGTGGTGCTGGGGTCGCTGATCGGGCTCTCCGCACTCGGGTTGGTGCTGATCTACCGGTCCTCACGCATCGTCAACTTCGCGCAGGCAGCGCTGGGATCTGCGGCGTCGCTACTCGCGGTGCAGCTGTTCGCGGTCCGCGGGTGGAACTACTACCTGGCGATGCTGTTCGGTCTGGTGGTCGCGGTCGCCGTCGGGGCGCTCTGTGACCGGCTGGTGGTGCAGCGGCTGTTCTGGGCGCCGCGCCTGATCCTCACCGTCGCCACCATCGGTCTCGCGCAGATCCTCACCGGCATGCAACTGGCGGTGCCCTCGATCGTCGGCGGCAGCAGCGGCTTCGCCGGCCTGCAGGGCAGCTTCGAGGTTCCGCTCGACGTCCAGTTCACCTTCCAGGCGCTGGTCTTCAACGGCGCCCACGTCATGGTGTTGATCGCGGTGCCGATCGTGCTCGCGGCCTTCGCGATCTTCCTTCGCAGCACCGCCGTCGGGGTCGGGATCCGGGCGACCTCGTCCAACGCCGAGCGGGCCATGCTGCTGGGCATTCCGGTGCGCCGGCTCTCCACGTTGGTGTGGGCGCTGGCCGCGCTGCTCTCGGCGTTGTCCGCGATGCTCGCCGCCCCGATCGTCGGCCAGGGCGGCGACCTCGCCGGCGGCCCGGCGCTGTTGCTGCCGGCGCTCGCCGCCGCCGTCATCGCGCGGATGGAGAGTTTGCCCGGCGCTGTGCTGGCCGGCATCGGGGTCGGTGTGTTCCAGCAGGCCGTGTTCTGGAACACCTCACGCTCGAGCTACGTCGACGTCGGTCTGCTGATCGCGGTGCTCCTCGCCCTGCTGGCGCAGCGTCACCAACTCTCGCGGATCTCCGACGCCAACACCGCAGGCTTCGCCACCGCTGATGAGACCCCGCCGGTACCGGCCGAACTGGCCGCCCTGCCCGAGATCGTCTGGATGCGCCGCGGCCTGCTCGGTGCCGTCATCCTCGCGGTCATCGCGCTGCCGCTCGCCCTGTCCCCCAGTGAGACCTCCCTCATCGGCACCGTCACGATCGTCTACGCCCTCGTGGCGGTTTCCCTCGTCGTCCTCACCGGCTGGGCCGGGCAGATCAGCCTGGGGCAGTTCGCGATCGCGGGCATCGGCGCGGTGGTCGCCGGCAATCTGATCTCCCGTACCGGAGCCGACCTGGTGATCGCCCTGATCGCCGGCGCCATCGCCGGCGCCGCGACGGCGGTGCTCATCGGCCTTCCGGCGCTGCGCATCCGCGGGCTCTTCCTCGCCGTGACCACCCTCGCGTTCGCCGTGCCGCTCTCGACCTTCTTCCTCAACCCGGCCAACTTCCCGGATCTGATTCCCACCCAGGTCGATCGGCCGCTGGTCCTGGAACGCTACGACCTCTACAACGAGCGGACCCTGTACTGGTTCGCGCTCAGCGTGCTCGCGCTCGCCCTGGCGCTGACCGTCAGCATCCGGCGCTCGCGGACGGGCCGGGCAATGGTGGCCGTGCGCGACAACGAACGGGCGGCGGCCGCGCGCGGGCTGTCCCCGACGAGGATCAAGCTGGTCTCGTTCGGGATCAGTGGCGCCCTGGCCGGCCTGGCCGGTTCGCTACACGTCGTAGCGCTGGACGGAGTGCGCTCCGGGACCTACGCACCGAGCCAGGCCTTCGAGGCGTTCTCGATGGTGGTGTTGGGGGGCGTGACCTCCATCCCCGGCGCGCTGCTCGGCGCGATCGCCCTGCGCCAAGCCCAGTTTCACCTCACCGGCGGCCTGCAGCTGGTCGTCACCGGCGCCGGGGTGCTGCTCGTGCTCCTGATCCTTCCGGGGGGGATCGCGCGCGTCATGAACCGCGTCCGGGGCGCGTACTTCCGTCTGGTCGCCAAGGCGCGCGGCATCACCCTCGCCGGGCCCGGCGGGGAAACAGGCGCGACCGAGCTGGATCTGGCGAGCATCGGCGACCGGCTGCGAGATCGGGACCAGCGGCCATGAGTCTGCTGGAGTGCAGCGCTCTGGAGGTCTCCTATGGACGCACCAAAGTCCTCTACGGCGTCGATATGCACGTCGACGCCGGCGAGGTGCTCGCGATCCTCGGCACGAACGGCGCCGGCAAATCCACCCTGCTGCGGGGGATCTCCGGGCTGACGCCGCCGCGCCGCGGCACCGTGCGCTTCGACGGCCGGCAGACCACCGGCGCCACCCCGATGAAGATGGCTCGCCTCGGCCTGGCCTACATGCCCGGGGGCCGCGGAATCTTTCCCGACCTCTCGGTCGGGGAGAACCTGCGCATGGCGACCTGGGTGACCCGTAAGGACAAGGCGCACTGCGCCGCGGCACAGGCCCGGGCGCTCGAGCTGTTCCCCGCCCTGTCCACCCGGCTGACCGATCGCGCCGGGCTGCTCTCCGGTGGCCAGCAGCAGATGCTGGCGCTCGCGCAGGCCCTGGTGCAGGGGCCGGCCGGCGAGGCGGGCCGGCCCGGTGCCCGCGTCCTGCTGATCGACGAGCTCTCCCTCGGCCTGGCCCCGGTGATCGTGTCCGAGCTGCTCGACGTCGTGCGGCGCCTGCGCGATCAGGGGCTGGCGATCGTTCTGGTCGAGCAGTCCGCGGAACTGGCGCTCAAGGTCTCGGACCGGGCCATGTTCCTGGAGAAGGGTGAGGTGCGATTCTCCGGGCCCGCCCCCGACATTCTGGCCCGCGGGGATCTCATCCGCTCGGTGTTCCTCGCGGGCGCGCTGGCCGACGATGACGCCCCGCCCACCGCCTCTCGGCCACGGGTGGCGAGTAGCCCGATCCAGGCCGCGGGAGCCCGCTACTCGCCACCGCAAGACTCACCTGGCGCCGAGGTGGCCATCGCCGCCCGAAACCTGCGCAAAAGCTTCGGCGGGGTCGCGGCAATCGCCGGGGTGGACCTGGACATCGCCCCCGGTGAGATCGTCGGCCTGATGGGGCCCAACGGAGCGGGCAAGACGACCATCCTCGATGCCCTCTCCGGCTTCCTGGTTCCAGATTCGGGACGGGTGTTCCTGCACGGGCGGGAGGTCACCGGTCTCACCCCGCATGCCCGCGCCCACCTCGGGCTCGGGCGCTCGTTCCAGGACGCGCGGCTGTTCCCCGGGCTCACGGTCACCGAGACCCTCGCCGTCTCGTGCGAGCGCTGGGTGACCTCCCGTGAACCGCTGGCCGCCGCCCTGCGGCTGCCGGCCTCGACGTTGTCCGAGCTCGACGTGGCCGAGCGCGTCGAGCGCATCATCACCCTGCTGGGGCTCGCCGTCTTCCAGGACCGGTTCGCCACCGAGCTTTCGACCGGCTCCCGTCGGCTGGTCGAGTTCGGCTGCCTGCTCGCGCAGGAACCCACCGTGTTGCTGCTGGACGAACCGGCGGCGGGCCTGGCACGGGCCGAGGCCGAGCTGATGGGCCCGCTGCTGCGCCGGATCCGGGCGGCCACCGGCGGCGCTCTGGTGATCGTCGAGCATGACGTTGGCCTGCTACGACGTACCTGCGACCGCATTGTCGCCCTGGAGTCCGGCCGGGTTATCGCCTCCGGTCCACCGGCGGACGTGCTGTCGGACCCCACGGTCATCGCGACCTACCTCGGCGCGGACGCGGCCGCCGAGCACTGAGTCGTGCTCAGCCAATGCTGCCCGGGACTTTACCCGGGCAATCGCCTTGACCCGTTGACTCCGGCTTGTCCCGATTCGCCGGACCACATCAGTCCCGGTCTCGATCATGCGCCGGACAAGGAAGGCCTCGGGGATCCACTCTGGCCTCACCGCGACGCTCGCGCGGACTCGGATTCCCAGGAGCGAACCATGTCCACCACCGAACTCGTCGTTCCGGACCTCGGACCGTCCGCCGATGTGCCGGCGGCCCCCGTCGAACGCGGCGCCACCCGGCCCGGCCTGCTCGTGGCCGCCGGATTGGGCGTGGGGGTTCTCCTGCTGTCGACCATCGCGCTGGGCATGGGCGATGGCGAGAAGTCCGCCGCGACTCCCGCCATCGCATCGACGACGGCGCTGGGGACCGGGGAGGCTCCGGTGCAAGCCGTCATCGCCGGCGCCGGGCCGGCCACGGGCGCCAAGTGCCGCCTGCTCACCGAGGAGACCGAGGTCGGGCTCAGCGGCGAGGCCGCGCGGACCCTCACCATGATCACCGCGGTCGGAATGCAGGTCGGGGCCCCGCTGGAGAGCAGCGCGCGGGTTCTGGACATGGCCGGTAACCGCAGCGGCTTTGCCCCGCGCGTGACCGACGCCCTGCAGCTGTTCGCCAAGGGTGACACCAAGGCCCCCACCGGGGCGTCGCTGGGCACGGTGCGCGCGCTGGGCAAGGCGCATGCGCTCTCGTGCACGCACACGATGCCGATGGCCAAAGACGAATCCCGGGGCACGAACGGGCTGACCCCGCGCGCGGACACCCTGCGCAAGGCCGTCATCGACGCCTTCGGGGGACGAAAGATCACCGGCTACGGCAAGGACGTGACGCGCAAGGACGAAGCGCTCCCGCGGGGCCGGGCGATGCTGGTCAAGATCTCACCGGCTGACCTCACCGAGCGCGGTTGGACAATGGCGCACTGGATGACCGCCCACGCGGCCACCTACCGGATCGGCTCGATCGGCTATGACGGGTGGGCCTGGACCAACCGCGACGGCTGGCGCCCCAGCGCCTCCGCGAACGCCTCCGCCCCCGGGCAGCTCTACGTCGCCGTGATCAACGGAACCTCGCCGCAACCGGCGACGAAGGTATCCCGGCCCGCGAAGAAGAGCGCCAAGAAGTCCCGCTGACCGCGACTGGTGACCACTCGCAGGTGGGTTTCTTGACCTGCGTAAGCGGGCAAGGCCGATAATCCTGGGCCACAATGACGAGATGTCCACCCGCCGGGCCTCCAGGTCCTCCCCTCGGGCCCCTGGTTCCTCGCACCGGGCTGGGCGTGCTCACCTGCGGGCAATTTCCGCCCTTGCCGCGGCCGGAGCCTTGATTCTCACCGGAATCGTTGCCGTTGCCACCCAGGGTGCGGGGGGCGGGGTCACCGCACCGCCGCCCAGCGTCGCGGCCCCGAACGGCGAGTTCGACGTCTCGGCCCGCGAGCGGGCGGTGGCCTCCCGCGGCGGGATTCGCACCCGCGGGCCCCGGGTGGTCCCCGCGCCCACCGCCAAGGACGCCGCCTGCCGTCTGGATCTGGGCTACGGCGTCTGGGCGCTGGACCTGACGGCCGCCCGCACCCTCACGATGCTCACCGCTGTGGCCTACCGCGACGGGCGCAACTTCACCCGCGCCGCCCGGACCTTCGAGCGCCAACTCGCCAAGGACGGCCGGGTTGCGCTGTCGGAGGATCGTGCGACGCGGTATCTGGGTCTGACCCGCAAGCAGCCCCAGCCACGTACCACGTCGATGGACGCGGTCCGTGCCCTGTTCACCCCGCACACCCTGTGGTGCGCGACGCCGCTGCGGACCATGCCGGTTCAGGGCGTCGAGGCCAATGGCCTGACGCTGCGAGCGTTGTCGATGACCCGCGGGTGGAGCGCGGCCTTCGGCGGGCGCCCGCTCGGTGGCTTCTCCCCCGAGGGCATCACCGAGGGACACATAGCCAACTCAGCCCACTACGACGGCCGCGCGGTCGACATCTCCTTCGCCCTCGATGACGTCGACAACCGGGCCCGGGGCTGGCTGCTCACGCACTGGCTCGCAGCCCATGCGGACTACCACCAGGTCGCTACGCTGATTTTCGACGACCACGTGTGGACGCGACTGAAGTCGGCCGAGGGCTGGCGGCCCTACGTGCACCCGTCCGGCAACACCGAGAGCGTGACGCTGCGTCACCTCGATCACATTCACGTCGATGTGGTGCAGGGCGCGGACTCCGACCTACCCGAGGGCTGACCTGCCGTCAGGTGGGTGCGCGAGCAGCGTCAGAACAGGGCGTGCGGGATGGCCTCGGGCAACGGGGTGAGCAGATCCGGGCCGTTGTTGCGGTGATTGTTCACCGCAGCTCCGACCGGATAGGCCTCCAGGCCCGGCCCAGCCTTGACGACCAGCAGCTGCGCAAGGGTGTCGGTCTCGCGCAGATCCGGGTCGAGCCAGCGGGAGTAGTGGGCCGGTTCGACGAACATCGGCTGGCGGTTGTGGATCGCCCCGACGGCGTCGCTGGCGGTGGTGGTCAGTATCGTCGCGGTGGCGAGCCACGCACCGGGGTCTTCGGCGGCCCTGCCGGGGGCACGCCAGAATTCGTACAATCCGGCCATCGCGAGCATCCCGCCGTCCCGGCGCCGGATGAAGAACGGCTGCTTTGGCACCTTGGCTCCGCCGCAGGCATACCACTCGTAGTAACCGTCGGCCGGGAGCAGGCACCGCCGCCGGGCGAAGGCCTCCCGGAAAGCCGGCTTGGTCGCGGCGCTCTCGATCCGGGCGTTGATCATCCGGGAGGAGATGCTCGGGCCCTTGGCCCAGAACGGCACCAGTCCCCAGCGCAGGGTCCGCAGGCTGCGGACGGGCTGCGCGTCGGGCTCGGCGCCGCGCGGGCGGCGGGTGAGCACCGCGTAGATCGGTTTGGTGGGCGCGATGTTGTAGTCCGGTTCGAGCCGCTCTGCGGGGACATCGTCCGGGCGCAGGTCGAACTCGCGAATCAGGTCATCGACGCCCCAACTGGCGCTGTACCGCCCGCACACGCGTACCAGCCTGCCACGAGCAGCCCCTGCGACGGCCTGTCGTCACCTTGCGGCGCCTATCAGCCCGCCGGCGGGCTGATAGGCGTACTGAGCGGATGACGGCCCGTCCCATCCGTCCCATCCGCGATTCTTGCGACCGGTTCGCAACAGGGAACGGATTGCGATTACAGTGCGGGGCATGTCTGCTGTGCGCCTGCGCGCTCTCCTCGCCGCTGCTTCGCTTGTCCTCGCCCTGGGTGCTTGCTCGGACGACGATCCGATCACCGCCCCTACCGCGGCCGACGCGCCGTCTGGCGCGCAGCCCCTCGACACTGCCCCCGAGGGCCCCGTGACGCCCTTGCGCATCGCCACGACGGTGGCGCCCATCACCTCGATCGCTGCCGCCGTCGCAGGTAACCGGGTGCGCATCGACGGCCTGGTGCCCGAGGGCACCAACTCGCACACCTTTGAACCACCGCCGAGTCTGGCCGCCACGCTGTCGCAGGCCGACCTGATCTTCATCAACGGCCTGGTGCTGGAGGAGCCGACCAAACGCCTCGCCGAAGCGAACCTGAAGGACGGGGCCCGCATCGTCGAACTCGGCGACGCCGTGCTCGCCCCCGAGGACTACCTCTACGATTTCTCCTTCCCCAAAGACGGTGGTAAGCCGAACCCGCATCTGTGGACGGACCCGACCTACGCCATCAAGTACGCCGAGACCATCCGCGCGGAACTCACCAAGCTCGACCCGGACGGCGATGAGATCTACAACGCGAACTACCTCGCCTTCCGAGATCAGGTCGACGCCCTTGCCGAGGCGATCCGCGCCGACCAGGAGAGCCTGCCCGAGCAGGACCGGGAGCTGCTCACCTATCACGACGCCTACGCCTATTTCGCCAAGAACTTCGGCTGGAAGGTCATCGGCGCGGTGCAGCCGGCCTCGTTCGAGGAGCCGAGCCCGCAGGAACTCGCCGACCTCATCGACCAGATCAAGGAAGAGGACGTCAAGGCGGTCTTCGGCTCCGAGGTCTTCCCGAGTAAGGCGCTGGAGGAGATCGGGCGCGCCACCGGCGCCGTCGTCGAGGACACCCTGCGCGATGACGACCTGCCCGGCAAGCCGGGTGAGGCGAACCATTCCTGGCTCTCGCTCATGCAGTACAACTACCGCACGATCATCACCCGCCTCGGCGGGAGCACCCCCGCCCTGGACGCGCTCGACGTCACACCGTCGGTGCCCGACTCGGCCAGCTACCCCCAGTGATTCGAGGAGGGAACCCACCTGCGGGTGAACCGCTGCTGACGCTGTCCGCGGTCAGCTACCGCTACGACGCGGCCCCGGTGCTGACCGGGGTGGACCTGCGGATCGAGCGGGGCGACTTCGTCGGCATCGTCGGACCGTCGGGCTCGGGTAAGACCACACTGCTCAAGGTGCTGCTGGGCACACTGCGCCCCCACACCGGTCAGGTCCAGCGGGCGCCCGGGCTGCGGGTGGGCTATGTGCCGCAGCTGGAGAGCGTCGACTGGAACTTCCCGGTCACTCTCGCCGAGTGTGTCCTGATGGCCCGTCCGCAGCGGCGCCTGCCCTGGCCCAGCCGCGCCGAGCGCAGCGAGCTCGCCGCCGTGCTCGAGCGCCTGAGTATCGCACATCTGGCGCACCGTCACATCCGGGCGCTGTCGGGTGGCCAGCAGCAGCGGATGTTCATTGCGCGCGCCTTGATGTGCATCCCCGATCTGCTGTTGATGGACGAGCCGACGACCGGGGTGGACTTCACCTCACGGCACGACATGCTGCACCTGCTCGGTGATCTCAACGCCGCCGGCACCACCATCGCGCTGACCACGCACGACCTCAACGGGGTGGCGGCCCATCTGCCCTCCCTGGTGGCGTTGAACACCCGCGTCATCGCGGCAGGTCGCCCGCAGGAGGTCATCACCGCCGCCGTCCTCGAGCGGACCTTCGGTGCCTCGATGGAGGTGCTCCAGCACCTGGGTCTGCCGGTGGTACTGGACCCTGGACCGCATGTGGCGATCCGCGCCGACGTGGGTCGTTGGGCGGGCTGAGCCCATGTCCGTCCTGCTCGAGCCCTACACCTATGAATTTTTCGTCCGCGGCGTCTTCGCGGCCACGCTGGCCGGCGCACTGTGCGGGCTGGTCGGGGTGTTCATCGTGCTGCGCGGGATGAGCTACATCGGCCACGGACTCTCGCACTCGATCTTCGGCGGCTTTGCGGTGTCCTCCGTGGTCGGGGCGAACTACTACCTCGGCGCCGGTGCGTGGGGGCTGGGCTCCGCACTGGCGGTGAATGCGATCGCCCGCAGCAAACGCATCGGTGCCGACGCCGCGATCGGAGTGATCACCACCGCCTCGTTCGCCTTCGGTGTCGCGGTGATTGCCATCTTCGGCTCGCGCGGGGCGAGCTTCGACGCGGCCCTGTTCGGCTCGATCCTGGGCATCCGACCCCTCGACCTGTGGGTGCTGGTCGGGGTCACCCTGGCGGTGGCCGTCCTGGTGGCCGCGCGCTATCGGGCGCTGCAGTTCACCTCCTTCGACCCCGACGTCGCGGCCGCGAACGGGGTGCGGGTGGCGAGCACCGACGCCGCGTTGATGCTGGCGCTGTCCGTGTCGATCCTGACCACCCTGGGCGTCATCGGGGTGACCCTGGTCGCGGCGGTTCTGGTGATCCCGGCGGTGATCGCTCGCCTGCTGACGCACTCCTTTGCCCGGATGCTCCTCTACTCCACCGCGATCGGCACCGGCGGTGGCTTCGTCGGAATGAACCTGAGTTACCACCTCGACGTCCCCTCCGGGACCACGATCGTGCTCACCGAGGCAGCTCTGTTCCTGCTGGTGCTGGCGGGGACCAGCCTTCGCCGCCTGCCGGAGCTGACACCGGCATCGGGTGCCTCGGAGCATCGGCATGTGCACTCTGCATCGCCCGGCTGACCCCTGAGCCAACCCGTGAGCTCAGGTCCCGCGCAGCGCCGCTCCGGTGGACCGAGCTGCCTCGGCCAGCGCGGCGTCGCGCGCCGCGCTGGCCTCCTGCGTGGTCAACGTGCGGTCCGGGGCGCGCAAGCGCAGGGTGAAGGCCAGCGACTTTCGTCCCGCCCCGGCTTGATCGCCCGTATACACATCGAAGAGCCTGATCGACTCCAGCAGCTCCCCCGCGCCGGTGCGCAGCGCGGATTCGACAGCGGCGGCCGGAACAGCCTCGTCGACGAGCAGGGCAACGTCCTGGGTGGCTGCCGGAAAGGTGGAGATCCGCGGGGCGCTCACCGCGGCGCCCCCGGCGGCCACCAGCACATCCAGATCGAGTTCGGCGGCCGCGGTGCGCGCCGGTAGGCCGAGGGCCTCCAGTACCCGCGGATGCAATTCCCCCGCGTGCCCGACCAGGACGGGCGAGGCGTCCGCCCCGAACACGCTCAGCTCGGCGCAGCGGCCCGGATGCCATGGCGCATGGTCGTCGGCGCGAACGCTCAGCTGCGTCCCCGCCGCTCGCGCGCAGAGCTGGGCAGCCTCGATCGCATCGGCCCAGCTGGCGGCGCGACCCGCGCCCCACCACCCTGCGGGCTCGCGGGTACCGGCCAGCACGACGGCTACCCGACGGGGCTGGGCCGGCAGCGCCGCATCGGTGGCAGCCAGTTCGGCCGCGGTGGCCCGGCGGTCGACGGGGGGCCGCGGCGCTGGTGGCGCATCCGCGGTCGGCCGGAAGACTCGGCCGATTTCGAACAGGGCGAGGTCGGAGGCGCCCCGGCTGACGTTGCGACGCAGTGCCGTGAGCAGCCCGGGGAGCAGCGTGGTCCGCAGCAGCGGCTCGGCCTCGGACATCGGGTTGGCGAGGCGCAACGCCCGGCGGCGGGTGTCGCCCTCCGGCAGACCCATCGCGTCCCAGACCTCCGGTGCGACGAACGGATAGTTCAGGACCTCGACGTGGCCGGCGGCGGCCAGCGCCCGGCTCACGCCGCGGCGCCGCTGCTGCTCGCGGGTCAGGCCCCGGCCCGCGGGGGCGAGGGGCAGGATCGCCGGAATCGAGTCGAAACCTTCGAGCCGGATGACCTCTTCCGCCACATCGGCCGGGTCGGTCATGTCCGGGCGCCAGGACGGCACGGTCACCGTCATCTGCAGGCCGGAAACCTCGACCTGGGCCCCGATCTGGTTCAGTCGACGGATGACGGTGGGCAGCGTGATCTCCCGCCCGGCCACCCGGCTCGGGTAGGTGAGAGGCAGCGGAATCCGGGTGGGCTCGCCCGTGCGCCCCTCCTGGGTGATCGCCACCTCGACGCTCCCACCACCGAGCTCGGCGAGCAGTGCCGCGACCCGCGCGGCCGCCGCCCACGGCAGCGCCGGGTCGACGCCGCGCTCGAACCGGCGCGAGGCCTCCGATCCGAGCCGGTGCCGGCGTGCGGCGCGCGCGATCGTCACGGGATCGAAGTGCGCCGCCTCGATGAGGACGTCGGAGGTCGAGTCCGAGATCTCGGTGCTCGCCCCACCCATGACCCCCGCCAGGGCGATCGGGCCGGAGTCGTCGGTGATCAGCAGGTCCTCGGGGTCGAGGTCGCGGACGGCCCCGTCGAGGGTCACGAGCTTCTCCCCCGCCCTCGCGCGCCGGACCACGATCTCCCCGCGCAGCTTCGCCCGGTCGTAGCCGTGCAGCGGTTGCCCCAGCTCGAGCATCACGTAGTTGGTGATGTCGACCGCGAGGGAGATCGATCGCATGCCGGCCTGGCCCAGGCGCCGGCGCATCCAGTCCGGCGCGGGGCGGGTGGGGTCGATGCCCGTCACGGCCTGGGCGACGAACTGATCGCAGCCCGCATCGTCCAGCCGGACGGGGTAACCCCCGGCCTCCCCCACAAGCCACCCGATCGCCGGGTCGGTGAACTCGCAATCGAAAGCCGTGGCGACCTCGCGGGCCACGCCCCGGATGCTCAGCGCGTAGCCGCGGTCCGGGGTGACGGCGATGTCGAGGACCTCGTCGTCGAGACCCAGCACGCTGCACGCGTCGAGACCGACGCCGGTACCGGGCGGGAGCACGATGATGCCCTCGTGGTCACCGTCGGACATCCCGAGCTCGCGTTCGGAGCAGATCATCCCGTCGGAGACACGGCCGTAGGTCTTGCGGGTAGCGATCGCGAGATTGCCCGGGAGCACTGCGCCGGGCAGCGCCACCACGACGAGGTCACCGATGGAAAAGTTGCGCGCGCCGCACACGATGCCGCGCGAGGGAGCGTGCTCGCCCTCGGTCTCATTGTGCTCGCCGCCCACATCGACCCGGCAGTAGCGGATGTCCTTCTTCAGCCTCTGGCTCTCGCGCAGTTCGTCGACCGAAACCACCCGACCGGTCAGCAGCGGACCGCTCAGCCCGGGTGCACCGGAATCGACCGTCTCGACCTCCAGACCGGCGGCAATAATCCGCTCCGCGACCTGACGCCCACTCACCCGCGCCGGCAGGTCCGGCACGAACTCGCGAATCCAGCTCAGGGGCGCGCGCATCAGGCACCCACTCCGAACGGCAGCGAGAAGCGCACATCGCCCTCGACCATGTCGCGCATATCCTCCGCGCCGTGGCGGAACATGACGGTGCGTTCGATTCCCATGCCAAAGGCGAAGCCGGAGTAGCGCTCGGGGTCCACACCACAGGCGATCAGCACCCGAGGGTTGACCATTCCGCATCCGCCCCACTCGATCCAGCCCTCGGAACGGCAAGTCCGACACGGATTCCCGGGGTCACCGACCGAGGCGCCCCGGCACACGAAGCACTGCAGGTCGAACTCCGCGCTGGGCTCGGTGAATGGGAAGTACGACGGGCGCCAGCGGGTCTTCGTCTCGGCACCGAACAGTGTCGTGGCCAAATGATCCAGCGTCCCGCGCAGGTGTGCCATCGAGATACCCTCATCGACGGCCAGACCCTCGATCTGATGGAAAACCGGGGTGTGGGTGGCGTCGAGTTCGTCGGTGCGGAAGACCCGGCCCGGGTGCACCACGTAGACCGGCAGCTCACGTTCCATCAGCGCGCGGATCTGCGTCGGGGAGGTGTGGGTGCGCAGCACCAGTCCCTGCTGCGGCGGGTCGATGAAGAAGGTGTCCATCATCGAGCGGGCCGGGTGGTCCGGGGCGATGTTGAGCGCGTCGAAGTTGAACCACTCGCTCTCGACCTCCGGGCCTTCGGCGATCTCATAACCCATCGCGACGAAGACGTCGGCCAGGTATTCCTGCGTCGTCGTCAGCGGATGGCGCGCACCCACCCGGGTGCGCCCGGTCGGCAGGGTGACGTCGACCGCCTCGGTGCTCAGTACGCCGGCATCCCGTTCGGCCTCCAGGACGGCCGTGCGCGCGCTCAAGGCCTCGGAGATCTCGCGGCGGGCCGACCCGACTCGCTTGCCCGCCTCGGCCTTCGCGGCCGGCGGCAGCGCGCCGATCTCCCGGTTCGCCAAGGCGAGCGGGGAGCGATCCCCGGCCACCTCGACCCGGACGCCCTTGAGGGCGGCCAGATCGAGCGCGCCGGCTATGGCGGAGCGCGCCTGCGCGAGCATCCGGGCGATCTCGTCCGGATGCAGCGCGCTGACCTCGACCGGGTCGAAGGAGGAATTAGGGGCGGACACCCGCGAAGCTTAGTCCGGGACGTCCGAAGGGTTGGTCGCTATTGCCGCCAGTTGCTCGGACGCAAGGAACACACCCCGGCGGACGTCCGAAGGGTTGGTCGCTATTGCCGCCAGTTACTCGGACGCTGGGAACACACCCCGCAGATCAGCAGCGCGTGGGGGCCGGGTCGGGGTCGGCGCCGGGGGAACAGGTGTCACGGCCCGGGCCCCCGTCGAGGGCGTCGCGTCCCGCCTGCCCGCGCAGGTCGTCGCGGCCGCGGCCCGCGGACAGGGTGTCGTCCCCACCTCCGCCGCGCAGTTCGTCGCGTCCATCTCCGCCGGAGAGCCGGTCGGCCGCCTCGCCCGCCAACAGGGTGTCGTGCCCGTCCTGCCCGCGCAGGTCGTCGCGACCGGTGCCACCCACCAGCAGGTCGTCGCCGTCGCCGCCGACCAAGAGGTCGCGCCCCGACCCGCCGCACACGATGTCGCGGCCGCCGCGCCCGTCGATCTCGTCGTCGCCACCGCCGCCGTGCAGCACCTCGTCTGCGCCGCTCCCGCGCAGGCGATCGTCCCCGCCGGTACCGAACCGTGCGGTGTAACCGGCCGGGGTGCCCGCGCCGGGCGCGCAGGCGGCTGCGTTCGCGGGAACTGCCTGCGCGGCGCCGCAGACGATGTTGTTGTCGAATCCGTCGACGATGAACTGCGCCATCCGCGTCGGGCCACCGGTGAAGCTCAGGGCGCACCGCTGCTTGGCACCGTCCAGCGTCGCACTGACCGCCATCCACAGCGGCGCCGTCTCCATCGCGACCTCGGGAACGAAGTAGGGCGACCAGGCGAGTCGGTAGCTCGACGCGGTCATGGCGGTGTACCCGCCGGTGATCTCGTTCCACTGAACCCCGACGGAATACAGGCCGACCTCGTTGATCCCGTGGGTGCGCAGGTAGTCGAACGAACCCTGCAGGTCGGCGGTGTTCGCGGCCCCATCACCTTCCCAGCTGTTGCCGGACTCGACGTCCAACCACCAGGTGTGCTCACCGACCTCGATCCCGGCGTCGGTCGCGATCTGCAGCGCTCGTTCTGCGGCGTGCCAGCCGTAGTTGTAGGCGCACCCCGGATCGGACGCAGTGCCGTCATCGAGGCACAACGCCGGATCGGACTCCCCGGCCTCGGACCAGTAGAACTGGCTGGCCGGGCCCGGATTGCCGGTGTTGATGTAGAGCCCCGCGGTGTGCGGAAGCTGCTGTGCCCAGTCGAACTGCACGGCCAGACACGGGTTCGCGGTGAAGGCGCGGCCACCATTGACCCCGACCACACCGAACGCGCCGTCCGCCGGGAACGGCCTGCCGCACTGCGGGTGGGAGATGTCGAACCCGATCGAACCGGGCGGTGCGAGGGAGACGGCATCAGCGACCAGGGTCGCGCCGGCGAGCGCCGGGAGCACCAGGGCGAACCCGAGCAGAGCCGCGCCTAGGGCGTGTCTCCTAATCTCGGGTGGATGCGGGCGGTGATCCAGGTGGATGCATCGCCAGGCGGAGGAGGAGCTCGATGCGGAGCATCGGGCACCGTTCCAATCCTGTGTGGCTCCAACGCAGCGAGGCGCCGCCTGGGCGCCGATCCGCGCCGCCTTTCGGGCTTGGGAGACATGCCCTAGCCGTCCACGACGTCGGCGCCCGATCACGGCGGTGAGCCGGGCGCCGGGCATCGCGCTGCTCTGTGCATCCCTCATACCTACCCTGATCTTGGGTTCGCCGACGCCGCACCAGCAGAACTCTCAGGAGCGACGCTGCGCCCGCGCACTGGCATACAGACATACGGCGGCTGCGGCCGCGAGGTTGAGGCTTTCGGCCCGTCCGTGAATGGGGACGCGGACCACGCCGTCAGCGAGGTCGCGGATCTCCGGAGAAAGGCCCCACGCCTCGTTCCCGAACAGCCAGGCGGTCGGGCGGGCCAACTCCCGGGCGTCGTCGAGGGAATCGAGGTCCTCGGCCCCGCTGCCGTCAGCGGCCAGCACTCTCACGCCGCGGGCCTTGAGGGCGTGCACGGCTTCCTCGATCTCGTGGTCGACACTGATCGGCAGGTGGAACAGGCTGCCGGCCGATCCACGCACGCACTTGGGGTTGTACACGTCGACGCTGGCGCGGCTGAGCACCACGGCGTCCGCCCCGGCCGCATCGGCCACCCGAATCACGGTGCCGGCGTTGCCGGGGTCCCGGGCCTGGGCCAGCAGCGCCACCAGGCGCGGCGAACCGGACGGTGCCGCATCGAGTGCGGCGTCGAGGGAAACGTCCAGGAAGCGGCAGACCGCCACCAGGCCTTGCGGGGTCACGGTCCCGGCCAAGGACTCCATCACGGCGCCGGAGACCTGGGTGAGGGGAACCCCGGCCACGGTGGCAGCGCCGATCAGCTCGCCGTGGCGTGCGGCCGCCTCCGCGGTGAGGAAGACCTCCGCGACGCAGTCGGTGAGCGCGAGGGCTTCGCGAACGGCTTGGGGTCCCTCGGCGAGGAAGCGGCGGGCTTGGGCACGGAAGGCTCGTTTGGCCAGCCGGCGTGCCGCCGAGACCGGCGCGGAGCGGATCGAGGTGAGCTCGGAGCCGGTCATCACCACACCGGGACGTCCGAAGATGTGGTTGCTATTGCCGCCACTCCTTCGGACATCCGCGAGGTTTCGAGCCGGCAGGCGCTCAAGCAGCCGGGGCAGCCGGGGCGTTCACATCGGTCGGCAGCGCCGCCTTGGCGAGCTCCACCAGGGCGGTGAAGGCAGCCGGGTCGTTGACCGCGAGCTCGGCCAGCATCCGGCGGTCGACCTCGAGCCCCGCCAGGTTCAAACCCTGGATCAGGCGGTTGTAGGTAAGGCCGTTCTCCCGCGCGGCCGCGTTGATGCGCTGGATCCAGAGCCGGCGGAAGTCGCCCTTGCGCTTCTTGCGGTCCCGGTAGGCGTAGGTCAGTGAGTGGCTGACCTGCTCCTTGGCCTTGCGGTACAGCCGCGAGCGCTGCCCGCGGTAGCCGCTGGCCAGCTCGAGAACCTCACGACGCTTCTTCTGGGCGTTGACCGCCCGCTTCACGCGTGCCACGTCTACGTACTCCTTCTATCGCGGAGCCCCGCGCTACGGCGGTTCCCCGAATCGTCTTGGGCTGCGTGCCAAAGGCAGGGGTGACTACTTCTTGAGCAGCTTCTTGATGCGCTTGACGTCACTGGGGGCGACGACGGAGTCGCCGGCCAGGCGGCGGGTGCGTCGCGAGGACTTGTGCTCGAGCAGGTGGCGGGCATTGGCGCGCTCCCGCAGGACCTTGCCGGAGCCGCTGATCCGGAAGCGCTTCTTGGCGCCGCTGTGCGGTTTGACCTTGGGCATGTGCGTCGATCTCCCTAACCTCGGCCGGCGCTCGGCCCTGCGGGCCGGCCGGTACGTGTGCGTGGTGCCGTGTTGTCGTGCGTCACTCCTCGGAGGGGGCAGGAGCCTCGGCGAAAGCGCCGGCGGCCATGGCCTCCAGTTCGGCTGACTCATCGGCGTAGCCGCCGGAGTCGGAGTTCACCTCGCCACTGACCGCTCCCGCGGCGGTCGATCCTTCACGCTTGGCCCGGGCCTCCGCCATAGCCTCGGACTTCTTCTTCGTCGGTCCAAGCACCATGATCATGTTGCGACCGTCCTGGCGCGGATTGAACTCGATGAAGCCAAGGTCGGCGACGTCGGCGGCCAGGCGCTGCAGCAGGCGATAGCCCAGTTCGGGCCGGGACTGCTCACGTCCGCGGAACATGATCGTGATCTTGACCTTGTCGCCGGCCTTGAGAAACCGGATGACGTGGCCCTTCTTGGTCTCATAATCGTGCGGGTCGATCTTCGGGCGCAGCTTCATCTCCTTGATGACGGTCTGCGCCTGGTTGCGACGGGCCTCGCGGGCCTTCATCGCCGACTCGTACTTGAACTTTCCGTAGTCCATGAGCTTGGCCACCGGAGGCCGCGCCATGGGGGCCACCTCGACCAGGTCCAGGTCGGATTCGCGGGCGAGTTCCATCGCCTTGGCGATCGGAACGATGCCCACCTGCTCGCCGTTGGGTCCGACGAGGCGCACCTCGGGAACCCGGATCCGGTCGTTGTTGCGGGGGTCTGTGCTGATAGCGGCTCCTCCGTCACGGTGTTCGGACCCTGGGCACGAAAAAGGCTTCCGCACGTATGCACGCGGAAGCCGACATACCCGGGCGCACGCTCACGGCAACCGCCGTCAGGCACGCCGGCGATCCCGAAAGATCACCGTGGACCGGACCCGACGACCCAGGATCGGTCGTGCAGGTGGGAGTCGGACTCCGCTTGTGCTCCGGCACTGCTCACCGGTGCAGGTGGGCCGTGCCAGCAGGTCGGCGATCAGCCTACCAGTGCGGTGCGGTCGACCAGAATGGCGGCGCCGCCGGCCGGGAGCGCGACCCCGGGGGGCAGCAGGGCCAGATCCAGGCCGCGGTCGAGTCGCTCCCGCAGCACCGGCTCCGCGGCCAGGGCTTGGGCGATCCGGTTCGCGATCGCGGGCGCGTCGGTGAGCGAGAGGCCGTCCCGCAGGACCAGACCCAGGACCGCGTCGCTGTCCTGCCCCGGCGTCGGGGGGAACAGGACCGCCGCGGCCAGGTCGTCCTCGGCCTGCGCGATCCGGCCCAGGGCGGCGAGCACGTCGGGATCGGTGCGGGGCGGACGCGGCACTCGGCTCTGCGCGAGCGCCCGCAGCGCGGGGCCCTCCACGCGGAACGTGACCGGGCCCCCGGGGTCGATCACCAGCAGCTGCGCCTGCTCCGCGACGGTGGCCAGGGCGGCCGTCGTGGCGGCCACTGGGACGGGCCGGGCATCGGCGCGCCAGGCCGCCATCGACGTCAGGCTGGTGAACGCGGGCACCGCCGTGCGTCCGTCCGCCCCAATGATCGTCGGCAGGGCCATGTCGGTCGCTTTCTCGGCGCCGATTACGGCATCTGCTGCCCCGGCGGTCCGCTCACGCTCCTCGCTCGTTCCTCGCTCGCTCGCGTCGCGAACGGTGCCGCCGGTCCGCTCACGCTCCTCGCTCGTTCCTCGCTCGCTCGCGTCGCGAACGGTGCCGCCGGTCCGCTCACGCTCCTCGCTCGTTCCTCGCTCGCTCGCGTCGCGAACGGTGACCGCGATCACCGGGATCAGCACGCGCGCAGGGAGCAGCGCCACGTACACCGCATCTGCGCCGGCGCCGTCGGCCCAGGCGGCCAGCGCGGCCCGCAGCCCCTCGTCCGCCTGCCCGTCATCACCCGCGAAACCGGGATCGGGGAGGTATTTGCCCCCGGGAGCATCCTGGAACCGCCTCATGCGTGCGTCCCCCGCAGGCCCACTCACGTGGCGCGGGTGTGCACGAGTTTCGCGATTTCCCGAGCGGCCTGCGGGGCCCGCGGGCCGTCGGAGGCCTGAATTCCCATCACCGCCAGCGTTTCGCCGTCGGAGAGGTCGAGGTAGGCCCACGGGTCACCGCGGCGCAGCCGGACCGCAAGCACTTCGCCCCAGCCGACCCTGCGCCGCTTGAACAGGTTGACGACGTCGAGCCCGTCGGCATCCGCCGTCACCCGCACGGCGGCGTGCCGGTGCAGGAAAGCCGCAATGCCCACCCCGATCGCCACGATGCCGACTCGGTCGGCGAAACCCCAGGGACGGCTGCCGTCGTCGGGCAGAATCACCGCGATGACGATCAATGTCGCCAGCATGAAGGTCGCGATGGAGTAGCAGAAGATCCGGGTACGGCGCGGGCGCCAGGTGTGCGGCAGCGTCACCTCACCCATCGTTGCGTCCGATGATCAGCGTCCGGTAGCGCGCACATCGTCGGACGTAGCGGTGGGGATTCACAGGCGGCAGGCGTGGATGTCGGTGACCAGGATCGCGCGGGCCCCGACCTCCCACAGGTCATCCATGATCCGCTGCGCCTCCCTGCGGGGCACCATCGCCCGGACCGCGACCCAGGCGGGGTCCTTGAGGGGGGACATCGTGGGCGATTCGAAACCCGGGGTGAGCGCCACCGCGGCCTCCACCAGCTCGGTGGGCACGTCGTAATCCATCAGCACATAGCGCCGCGCCACCAGGACGCCCTGTAGACGGCGGAAGAGCTGCTCGACAGCGCTGTCGGTCCCCGCGCCGATCCGCCGGATCAGGATCGCCTCGGAATGCAGGATCGGCTCGCCGATGATCTCCAGGCCTGCTTGCCGCAACGTCGTTCCGGTCTCGACGACGTCCGCGATCACGTCCGCGACCCCGAGCTGGATCGAGGTCTCCACGGCGCCGTCCAGGCGGATCACCTCGGCGCCGACCCCGTTCTCGGCGAGGTGCTTACCGACCAGGCCCGCGAACGAGGTCGCCACCCGCAGGCCGTGGAAGTCCCGCACGCCCGCACCGGTGCCCGGCAGCGCCGCGTAGCGGAACGTGGAACCGCCGAAACCGAGCTCGAGGACCTCCTCGGCGGCGGCGCCGGAGTCCAGCAGCAGGTCGCGCCCGGTGATCCCGACATCCAGGGTTCCCGACCCCACGTAGACCGCGATGTCACGCGGGCGTAGGAAGAAGAACTCGACCGCGTTCTCCGGGTCGGCCAGGACGAGTTCACGCGAGTCGCTGCGCTGGCGGTAGCCCGCTTCGCGCAGCATCGCCGAGGCGGGCTCGGCGAGCGAACCCTTGTTCGGCACGGCGATGCGGAGCATGAGCGGACTCGCTTCTCTAGAGCAACCGGGACCCGTCCAGGGTACCGCCGGGCGCCGTAGTTACAGGTGGGCGTAGACGTCCTCGAGCGTGAGGCCGGCGGCGATCATCAGCACCTGCAGGTGGTAGAGCAACTGCGAGATCTCCTGCGCGGCGCGCTCGCGGCCCTCGTGCTCGGCGGCCATCCAGACCTCGGCGGCCTCCTCGACGATCTTCTTACCGATGCCGTGCACGCCGCCCGCCACCGCACGCACGGTCCCGGAGGTCGGGTCGCCGGTCGCGACCTTGGCGCTCAGCTCCGCGAACAGATCCTCGAAGGTCTTGGGCATCCCGACACGGTAGCGTCCGCCGTGGCGAGCGAAGGGGGCGCGGCCGGGCTCAGCGCGCGGCGGCAGCGCGCAGGATGCCCGCCTCGTCGTACTCGCGGAACCAGCGCCCGGTGACCTTGCCCTCGGGGGAAAGCACCAGGATCGCGGGCTGATTGGTCACGCGAAAATGCACCCAACTGCTACCGCGGGCATCCCAGATCATCGGCAGCCCAGCGGTGAGCGTGCGCGCGACGAAGTCCTCGGCCTGCTGCAGGTCGTCCTGCGCGCCCATCCCGATGACGTGCACATCGGCGCCGTGCTCGCGCTGGAACGACAGAATGTCGGGCGCCTCGGCCTCGCAGAACGGGCAGTGCGGTGCCCAGAACCACAGCAGTGTGGGCTTGCCCGCCACCGCGACGGATTTGAGCGGGACGCTCTCCCCGGTACTGACGCGGACCACGTCGATCGCGGGCAGGCCGGCGCCTTGCTCAGCTACCGCCGCAGCGGGCAAGGCGGCGGCTGAGCCGGCGGCAACACCAGTGCAGGCCAGGCTCAGGGCAGCGGTGGCAGCGAGGAAGCGCAGGATCCGGGTTCGCGTCATGGCCGCACGCTACGGCTGTCACGGGCCCCGCGCCAGGTCACCGCCCGCCGTTAGCTGGTGCCGTAAGAGGCAGGTAAGGGCCCCGTAAGGAGTCCGGGCGCGAGGGAGCGGTCACCGCGGGTGATCCCCCGAACCCGGGCGCTACCGCCGTACGCCACGAAGCGCCACAGCCGTCGCAAGCGCCGCGGTGACCGCCTCGTGGCCCTTGTCCTCACTCGATCCGGGCAGCCCGGCGCGGGCGAGAGCCTGCTCCTCGGTGTCGCAGGTGAGCAATCCGAAGCCGACGGGCACCCCGGTCCGGGTGCTGACCTCGACCAGGCCCTGGGTGGCGCCCGCGCAGACGTACTCGAAATGCGGGGTTCCGCCGCGGATCACCACCCCCAGGGCGACGACGGCGTCATGGGTGGGGGCCAGGCGGGCGACCGCGACCGGCAGCTCGAAGGCGCCGGGGACCCGCAGGAAGGTCACCTGGTCCAGGCCGGCCTCCGCGAGCCCGCGCTGCGCGCCCGCGATGAGCCCGTCCATCACCGCGGTGTGCCATTGCGCCGCGACCACGGCCACCCGCAACCCGCTGGTATCCCCTGCCGAGATCTGCGGAGCGCCGGAGCCACTCACGGGGAGGGCCGGCTTTGGGGGGTCTCCACCGGGAACCACGGCCCGGTACCATCCTCGCCCTCGCCGCCCGCACCGACGTGCGTGGCCGGGATGTCGTGACCCATCCGCTCCCGCTTGGTGCGCAGGTAGCGCTCGTTCTCCGGGGTCGGGGTAATCAGCGATGGCACCCGGGAGATGACCGGTACCCCGTACCAGCGCAGGCTCTCGCTCTTGGCTGGGTTGTTGGTGATCAGGCGCACCGACTTCACGCCGAGGTCGAGCAGGATCTGGGCGCCGACGCCGTAGTCGCGGGCATCGATCGGCAGCCCCAGGTCGAGGTTGGCGTCGACCGTATCCCGGCCCGCGTCCTGGAGTTGGTAGGCGTGCAGCTTGTGGCCCAGGCCGATGCCGCGGCCCTCCTGCCCGCGCAGGTACACCACGACCCCGCGGCCGGCGGACTCGATTCTGGTCATCGCCGAGCGCAGTTGCGGACCGCAGTCACAGCGCAGGGAACCGAACACGTCACCGGTCAGGCACTCCGAGTGCACCCGGACCAGGACCTCCTCGCCGCCGCTGACCTCGCCACAGACCAACGCGATGTGTTCGACGAGGACCCCGGCGCTGTGGTCGGCGTACGCGTACGCGCGAAAACTCCCCAGCACCGTGGGCAGGCGGGTGGCCGCGAGGCGGACGATCTGCGGCTCGACCCGGCGGCGATGGTCGATCAGGTCAGCGATCGAGATCAGCGCCAACTGGTGCTTGCGCGCGAAGGTGATCAGGTCCGGCAGGCGCGCCATCGACCCGTCCTCGTTCACGACCTCGCAGATCACCCCCGCCGGCGGCAGACCGGCAAGGCGGGCCAGGTCGACTGAGGCCTCGGTGTGCCCGGGGCGACGCAGCACGCCGCCCTCCACCGCGCGCAGTGGGAACACGTGCCCGGGCCGGGTCAGCTCCCAGGGCTCGGTCGCGGAGTCGACCAGGACGCGGATGGTGCGCGAGCGGTCCCGGGCGGAGATCCCCGTGGAGACCCCGTCGCGGGCGTCGACCGAGATCGAGTAGGCCGTCTGCTTGCGGTCCTCGTTGACCATGGTCATCGGTGGCAGGCCGAGTCGGTCCAGGTTCTTTCCGGTCATCGGCACGCACACCACCCCGGAGGTGTGCCTGATCATGAAGGCGAGCAGTTGGGGGGTCGCCTTGGACGCCGCGAAGACCAGATCGCCCTCGTTCTCGCGGTCCTCGTCGTCGACGACCAAGACCATCTTGCCCGCCGCGATGTCGGCGACCGCGCGATCGATCGAGTCGAAGGCGAAGGGTGTCGGCTCGGCTGCATGGAACATGGCCTGGGCGGGAACTGGTTCATCCGGCAGGGCTGATTCGGGCAGCGGGGCGCTCATCGCGGCAGTCCTTCACCAGCGCAGAGCAGACGTTCGACATGCTTGGCCAGCACGTCGACCTCGAGGTTGACGCATTCGCCCACGTGACGGCGGCCCAACGTCGTGCGGCCCAACGTGGTGGGGATCAGGCTGACGGTGAAGCTGTCGGGACCCAGCGCGGCGACGGTGAGGCTGACCCCGTCGACGGCGATCGACCCCTTCTCGACCACGTATCGGGCGAGCTCGCCCGGCAGGGCGATCTCCACCAGTTCCCAATGCTCGCTTGCGGTGCGGGAGCGGACCTGCGCGACACCGTCGACGTGACCCTGCACCAGATGCCCCCCGAGGCGGGTCGCCATGGTCACGGCCCGCTCCAGGTTGACCGCCGAGCCCGCGGTGAGGGTACCGAGTGAGGAGCGGCCGAGGGTCTCCTTCATGACGTCGGCGGCGAACTCGCCGCCGACGTGCTCGACCACGGTCAGGCACACGCCGTTGACCGCGATGGAGTCCCCGTGCGCGGCGTCTGCGCAGACTTTCGGTCCGCGAATGCGCAGCCGCGCGGAATCATCGGCCAACGTGGAGCTGGCGACGACCTCGCCGAGTTCCTCGACGATTCCGGTGAACATCGTTCGATTGTGTCCTACCCGAGGCCCAGGCGCTGCCGGGCCCGGCCGCGAAGGCGGCGCAGCGGCCCCGCTCAGAGCGGGCGCGCCACCAGGCGGACGTCCGGGCCCACCGGGGTGATCTCGTCCAGGCGCCAGCGGGCGGCGTCGGCGATTGTGGCCGCGCCGGTGCCGCTCAGGGCGGGCAGGCCACGGCCGCCGATCAGGACCGGCGCCAGGTAAGCGACGACGCGGTCGAGCATTCCGGCGGCGAGGAAGGACCCGGCCACGGCGGAGCCGCCCTCGATCAGGACGCTGGTCACCGAGCGCCGGTGCAGTTCGGCCAGCACCGCGCCCAGGTCCAGGCCCTCGTCCGCGGTCGGGACAGCGACGATCTCCACCCAGGCCGATTCCAGGTGGGAGGCATCGGCCCCCGGTGCGGTGAAGATCAGCGTCCGGGCGTCCTCGTCCAGGACCCGCGCCGTGACCGGGGTCCGGGCGTGGGAGTCCAGCACCACCCGCAGGGGCGGGCCGTGACGTACCGGCACATGACGGACCGTCAATTGTGGGTCGTCCGCCAGTACCGTGCCGACCCCGGCCAGGATCACGTCGCACTCGGCTCGGAGCCGATGGGCATCGGCGCGGGCCTCCGCGGAAGTGATCCACTGGCTGGTCCCGTCGGCGGCAGCGGTGCGGCCGTCGAGGCTGGCGGCGTACTTCCAGGTCAGGAACGGGCGGCCCTTGCGTACGGTGGTGAGCCAGGCCTCGTTGACCCGTTCGGCCTCCGCTGCCAGCACCCCCACCTCGACGTCGAGCCCGGCCGCGCGCAGGGCCTCGATGCCGCCGGCAGCGAGCGCGTTGGGGTCCCGGACCGCCACCACGACCCGGGCCAGGCCCGCGTCGAGCAGGCCCTGCACGCACGGCGGCGTGCGCCCGGTGTGGTTGCACGGTTCCAGGGTGACCACGCATGTTCCGCTGCGGGCGCGATCCCCGGCGGCGGACAGCGCCAGGACCTCCGCGTGCGGCCCGCCGGCGCGGGCGTGGAACCCCTCCCCCACGACCGTGCCGACGATGTCGAGTACGACCGCGCCGACCACCGGGTTCGGCGTTGTGGTGCCCAGGCCGCGGCCGGCCAGCGCCAGAGCGCGGCGCATCGCCGCGTACTCGGCCGCGGACGCCAT
>JBQTII010000106.1:0-12001 GCA_052388275.1 Sporichthyaceae bacterium
GGAATGGGCCGAGATTGTGGTCGTGGGGGTAGCAAAGAGCCGGGCGGGAGCGAGCTGCTCCGTCCGGGCCCGCGTCGTGACGCGGTGCCTGTCGGCAACGGCCATGCACACCGACTGCCAAGCCGGAACGGGAACCGCTTCCGGATCTGCTTGCAGAATGGGATCACGCTTGCTTTCATTAGTCATGGCGACTGTGCACCTGCGCGACGTGCCCGAGGATCTCGATGCCCTGCTCACCGCGGAGGCCAAAGCGGCCGGCACTTCCAAGAATCGCCGGGCGATCCAAGCTTTGCGCCGCGGTCTGGGACTGGACCAGGTCGAGCGTGCTGAGCTGGCCGCGGCGATCCGCCGCGATCGGCGCCCGGTGAACGTCGACGTCGCCGCACTGATCCGGGCGGGGCGTCCCGATCAGGATTGACGGCCTGGGGCTGGTGGTCCTCGATGCCTCAGTTCTGGTCGAACTGGTCATCGACGGCCGTCACCGCGCCGGCGCGGACGTGATCCTGAACCGCTACGCCGCAAGTCCCGCCCTGACGGTGGTCAGTGCGGCCCACGGGTTGATCGAGGCGATCAGTGCACTGCGGCGCCTGGAGCATCGCGGGCACCTCGACGCTCAGGACGCCGCGAGGGCAGTGCAGTGGCTGCGCGAGTTCGACCTGACCCTCGATCCGACTGGTCCGCGGCTGAGCCGGATCTGGGAGTTGCGCGCGAACGTGAGTGCCTGCGACGGCGCCTACGCCGCCGCTGCCGAGGCACTCGACGCGCCGTTGGTGACGGCAGACGAGCCGTTTCGCCGTGCGTGCAAGGCAGCCGGGATCGCGGCCGTCAATCTCGATGCCCTACGCGAGGGCTGAACCGACCGGCACCTGATCCGCCGCGGGGCTACGCGAGCGCGAACCGCTCGTTACCTCCCCCGGGCGGAGGCGGTCATCGCTACACCCACGACGAGGAATGGGCCGTGATCAAACGAGCCGGTCATTGCTACGCCCACGACCAGGAATGGGCCGTGATTGTGGTCGCGGGGGTAGCAAAGAGCCGGGCGTGGGGGGCACTGGCGTGCCGCCGCGACCAGGCGCCGGGCGTTGTCCCGCGACCAGCCCGTCACCGCGACGACCTCATCGAGGACCCGGCCCTTGTCCGCCTTGGCGGCCTTGCCGTACGCCTTGGCGTACCTGGTCGTGATCTCGGCCCGAGCCTGCATCGAAAACCCACTCTCCATGCCCGGCCACGCTCACCGTTTCGCGGGCATTCCTACGTGAGGCACGGAGAGCGTTTCGCGGGCAGTTTTGGTGAGTCTCGTCGCTGGCTGGACAGAGACGTGATCGCGTCCTACCTTGGAGGAGCAATGACTTCGGCTTCTTGCTTTGGCTCGTGAGCCAGGTTGGCCCCCGGTGTAGCTACGGCAGCCGGGGGTTTGCGTTTTTTCTAGGGCAGTTGGATCACGTGCGTGAGGCGCTTAATCTCGGCGAAAAGATCGTCGACGCCGAACACGACCTTCTGCCGGTAGGCGCTGCACACCAGGTCGGGCAGTCACAGCAAGTGCTCCGAGCCGGGTGAGACCGCGACGAGCTGCATCGCGTCGGCGATGATCCCGGCCTCGATGAGCCGCTTACGGACCGCGCGGTCGAAGTTGTTCTTGCGGGCCGCGCGCTGCTCCTCGACGACAGCAAGCTGGACCGGCGGGTGCGTGCCATGCTCCCCAGTGTGCACGGCGGTGAGCAGACGCCCGAGGACTGCCTCGCGAGCCAGCGAGCCGTCCTTATCGGCGACGGCGACGCCGACCTTGTCCACGATGACGCAGGTTTCCTCGGGGACCTGGAAAGTCTGCAACAACTCGTGTGTGCGGGTACGGCCGTCGTCGGAGCGCAACACCTCGGTGGTGTGCCACCACCCCGACGGGACCAGGGCGTCCAGCTCGGTACGCAGCGGGTCACGGTCCGGCTCCAGGACCACAACCGCGGCCATGACGTAGAAGCGGCGCCGGCCGTCGAACTCCAGGTGGTAGGGCTCGTCCAGGTACGCGACCGGGCCCGTGCCGGCGCGCGTGTAGTGGGTCTTCAGCACGCTGGACTGGCCCGCCCTTGCACCACTCATTTCCGCAGGCCCGCCATGAGCGGGGCGAGCAGGTCCGACGCCGCACCGGGGTCCGACCTGGCCGTCGCCAATACCAGTACCAGGAGCGCGGTGGCCAGGACGAGCGCGAGAACTTCCAGGTCGCCGCCGGTCGAGACCCGCGCGTAGCCGAACTTCCCCCCCGTCATGGCGGCCATGCTGTCCCGCGGCACCGACGTTCCGGGACACCGCTCGGGACCGGCTTGTGGGACACCGCCGCGAGCGTGCCGATCTGCTTCTGGATTGACGGCGCCGCCCTGGTTGTCCTCGGTGCCGCAGTTCTGGTCGAACTGGTCATCGACGGCTGCCGCCGCTCCGGCGCGGACATGATCCTGAACCGCTACGCCGCAAGTCCCGCCCTGACGGTGGTCAGTGCCGCACCCGGGCTGATCGAGGCGATCAGTGCACAGCGGCCTTTGGCGCACCGAGGCCACCTCGACGCGCAGGACGCCGCGCGGGCAGCGGGGTGGCTGCGCGAATTCGACCTGACCCTCGATCCGACTGCTCCGCGGCTGCCCGGATCTGGGAGCTGCGCGCGAACGTGAGTTCTGCGACGGCGCCTACGCCGCCGCTGCCGAGCCGTTTCGCCGGGCACGGGAGGCTGCCGGGATCAATGCCGTCAATCTCGATGCCCTACGTGAGGGCTGAACTGGCCGAGGGGTTGATCGCGCGTTCGCGGGCAATGCGCGGTGGCGACGATGCGATGACACGCGCAGGCCGTCACGGCTCGCGGCCGCGCGCGGTGGCGACGATGCGATGACACGCGCAGGCCGCCACGGCTCGCGGCCGCGCGCGGCGGCCGTTCGCCCCGGCCTCGCAAGCCGGGGCGGGGGTGAGGGGCTCGGCGCCGGTGAGCAGGTCGCCGTGCACAGCCGTGATCGTGGTCTGCGAGCGACGACCGCTCAGGCGATTCGCCAAAATGCGGACGAGGACATCGGTGCCGCCGCAAGCGGCACGAGAGGCCGACCGAAACCCGGCCGCAGGCCGAGCGTTCGGATATAGTGGGTCTTGCCTGTTGCGTTGAGCTTCAGGAAGTGAGCCCGAGACCCGTCCCGGATGGACGTGGCGCTCGGGCTTCGCGCTTCCTCGCGGGGACTCACACGGTGCGAACCGTTGCGAGGATCGGTTCGATGCGGCGTCGCCACTCCCCGGAGCGCGCCCAGCACCAGGCCGCGAGGTCGGGCAGGGACAGCAGCGGTTCGACGTGGGCGGTGGCGTGGCCGTAGTGCAGGCGGCCTCGTTGCCCGGTGGCGCGGGTGGCCTCGATCAGGCGCTGGTTGTCGAAGCCGACCAGGGAGTCGTCCTGCTCGAGCAGCAGCCGCGCTTCCCGGTTCCCCTCCCAGGCCAGGTCCTGCACCAACGCGGTCAGGCAGGCCGCTCGCGCTTCGCGTTCGGTCCGGTAGCGGCGGGCAGCGTCGTAGATGCTCACGGCGATCTCGGTGCTCACCACCGCGTCCACGATGGCGGGTCGCCGCCGCGGTCGTTCGTCGACCATGTGCAGGCGCCGATTGCCCGGCGCCACCAAGCCGCCGACTACCTTGCGGACCGCGGCCGGGTCGGCGACGACGACTGCGGCCAGGACGTACCCGGCGGCCTTGGTTTCGTCGACGTAGACGTGGACGGTCACGCCACCCTGACGCCGAGGGCCACCGAACCCTGGCGCCGCACATCAAGGTGCTGGCCGACGGTGCAGATCCGCGCGTAGCCGCACTTCCCCCCCGTCATGGCGGCCATGCTGTCCCACGGCACCGACGATTCGGGACACCGCGCCGGGCCGGCTTTGTGGACTCCGCCGCGAGCGTGCGGATCTGCTTCTGGGTTGACCCCCTCAGGCTGGTTACCCTCTTTGCCCGCGGTTCTGGTCGAACTGGTCATCGACGGCCGCCAGCGCACCGGAGCGGACATCATCCTGACCCGCTACGCCGCAAGTCCCGCGCTGAGGGTGGTCAATGACTACGCCCACGACCAGGAATGGGCCGACATTGTGGTCGCGGGGGTAACAAAGAGCCGGGGTGCTGAGGTGGGGTGCCCTCGCGAGCGGGTAGGAGGGGCTGTGGGCAAAGTCGCTCTGAACATGATCGTGAAGAACGAGGCCCCATTCTGGCGCGGTTCCTGGCGGCAGCGGCACCGCACATCGACTCCTACGTCATCGCGGACACCGGGAGCACGGGCGGGACGCCGGAGCTGATCCGGGCGTTCTTCGACGAGGCCGACGTCTTCGGCGAGGTCGTGCACAGACGTTCGCCAATTTCGGATCAGGCGTGGCGCTCAACGAGCAGGGCGACCAGACCGGCGACGCTGAGGTGCTCGTGGACGGAGCGCTGGTGCACCCGGGCCCCACGCCGCCGACGACACCACGACGCCGGGCAGGATCTCAACCGGATCCGGTGGAGCGGTGACGCCGTCGGGCGGGCGGCGCAGGATCGCGCGGATGTCCGCCATCGGTTCGTCGTCTTCGTAGAAGTCGCCGAGCTCGGCCACGATGTGCTCCTCTCCTGTGCCTCACCGGTTCTCGAAGTATGCGCTTGCGAGCGACGGCAGCCGTCTGAGGACAGCGGCGGCAGGTGCGTGGTGGTCGTTGATGGTGCGCGCGATCTCGTCGCCTCAGGCGTGGCGCTCGAGCAGGTCCTGTACGACGCGCGCGGTGGGTACACCTTCGAGGGTCGCGCGGTGGCTGAGCCGTGCGTAGGCCAGCGCCGAGATTGTGACCGGCCCGAGCGTGACGTCATCGGGCGCTTCACCCTCGGGGCCGCACGTGACGAAATCCGGTGGGCGCCGAAACATGGCCTCGATCACCTCGATCGGGTCCTCTTCCTCGCAGCCGGAGTCATCGATCACCCGCACGCGCGGGTCCGCCCGCAGGCGGGCCATCTCGTCCTCCATATTGCTCACCTTTCGAAGTATGCGCTGGCCAGACGCCAGGCGCCACCGTCGTCGCGGCCGACGGGGTAGAGCACCATGATCACCCGGCGATTGCGCAGGACCACGTGGACCAGTGCTCTGCGTTTACCGGACGCCGCTTCCTCCCAGCTGCCGCTGAGCCCGCGGACTCCGACCAGCGCATCGATGACCTCGTGGACAGCGATGGCGGGTCACCACCGGTGTGGACAACTCCGGCGCGCCAAGCACCACCCCGCTGTCCACGATGGACGCCGCGAGGGCGGTGCAGTGGCTGCGCGAGTTCGACCTGGTGCTCGATCCGACTGGTCCGCGGCTACGCCGGAGCTGGGAATTGCACGCGAACGTGAGCGTCTGCGACGGCGCCTACGCCGCCGCCGCCGAGGCACTCGGCGCGTCGTTGGTGACGGCAGGTGAGCCGTTTCGCCGGGCGCGGGAGGCTGCCGGGATCGCGGCCGTCGATCTCGATGCCCTACGCGAGGGCGCGACCGGCCGGCACCTGTTGGCGCCGCGGGGCTGCACGGCAGCGGGCCGCTCGTTACCTGCCCCGGGCGGAGGCGCTCATTGCTACCCCCACGACCAGGAATGGGCCGTGATTGTGGTCGTGGGGGTAGCAAAGAGCCCCCACACAGAAGCGCGCCGACCCGGCGCCGTGTCAGCGGCCGCGGCCCGGCAGGCTCCGGTAGAAAGAGGGCGGACACCGCGAGCGGGCAGGAGGGGCCGTGGCCAAGGTTTGCCTGAACATGATCGTGAAGGACGAGGCGCGGATCCTGCGGCGGTGCCTGGCGGCGGCGGCGCCGCACATCGACTGCTACGTCATCGCGGACACCGGGAGCACGGACGGGACGCCGGAGCTGATCCGGGCGCTCTTCGACGAGACCGGCATCCCCGGCGAGGTCGTGCACACCACGTTCACCAACTTCGAGCAGGCCCGCAACGAGGCGCTGGCGGCGGCGCGGGCAAGCAGCCAGGACTTCGACTACGTGCTGCTATGCGACGCGGACATGGAACTGCGCGTCACCGGCGCCGACTACCGCGCGGCGCTGAGCGCGCCCGGGTACTACGCGCTGCAGCGCAACACCATCTCCTACGCCAACCTGCGCCTGCTGCGCCGCGACGTCCCCGCCCGCTACGTCGGCGTCACCCATGAGTACGTGGACCTGGGCGGGCTCGACGCGGGGATGTGCGAGGGGATCTGGTTCTACGACCACGCGGAGGGGTCCAGCCGCGCGGTGAAGTACGAACGCGACATCGCGCTGCTCCGCGGCGCCCTCGCCGCCGACCCCGCCAACGCCCGCCACGTCTTCTACCTCGCGCAGAGCTACCGCGACGCCGGGCAGCTGGCGCAAGCCGCCGAGGCCTACCGGCGCCGCGCCGGCATGGGCGGCTTCGCCGAGGAGGTCTTCGTCTCGCTACTGGAGGCCGCCCGCCTGCGCGCCCGGTTGGGAGCTGACGAGTCCGAGGTGATCGCGGACCACCTCGCCGCCTGGCGCTCCCGCCCGCAGCGCGCCGAGGCGCTCGTCTCACTGGCCACCCACCTGCGCGAGCACGAGAACTACGTGCGCGCGCACGAGTTCGCCCGCCAAGCCATCGCGATCCCCCGGCCCCCCGACATCCTGTTCGTGGAGGACGCGACCTACACCTGGCGCGCCCTGGACGAGTACGCGATCAGCGCCTACTGGACCGGTCACCCCGGCGAGTCCCGCGACGCCTGCCGCCGGCTGCTCGCCTCGCCGCACCTGCCTGCTGATCAGCGCGGGCGTGTGCGGGAGAACCTGGACTACGCCGAGCAAGCCCTGGACCGCGCCTCCCGGGTGCCGGGGCAATCCCGCGGCGTGAACCAGGGCAAAGCCGCGCGCCGCAAGCCCAAACGCTGAAACGAGCGGCTGCCCACCTGGCGATCGCGATCCCCCGCCCGAGCGGCGCGCCCTCGTAGAGGACGCGGGTTACACTTGGCGCGCCTTTGACAAGTCCGTGATCAGCGTGGGCGCCCCGAAGAATCTCGCGCGCCTTGAGATCGTCTGCTCGCCTCGCGGCACCTACCCGCGGATCACCGCACCCGTGTGCGGGAGAAGCTGGCTTCGCCGAGCAAAGCCCTGGGCCGCGCCTCCCGCGTTCCGGGTCAGGCCACAACCCAACCGGGTCGTGGAAACCCCGAATGTGTAAGCCCGCGGTAAACACGTGCTGGATCGATCGGTCCGCCAACCATCCGAGGCGGCAGGCCGCCGGGCGCTTCCTGCTGACGACTACGGAGTTGCGCCGACAACGACTATGCCCTGGGCCCGTAGGCCCAGGGCATAGTCAACGAGCATTCGCTCTAGCTCAACCTCGCCAATGGCAAGCGCCTCACGATCGGCACCTATCGAGCTTGGTCAGGACGCGCTTACCATGAACTGGTCACCAATCGCGAAGCCAGCACTCCCGCTCGCGAGCTGGACCCAGTAAAGGTCACCCGCAACCAGGGTCAGGCTTCCTGCGCCGGTGCACGACCGGTCCGTGGTGGCGAGCGTTCCGGTGATGGTGCAGGTAATGGCCGTGCGAACCGCCGGGTCGCCGGGAAGGGCACCTGGCGTCTGACGAATCAGCTGGGCGACGAGGTTGGTGCCGACCCCGCCAACGTCCGACGACAGCCCGATGCGGAAGTTCGTCAGCGTCACGGGGATGTTGGCAACCTGCGCACCGCCGGGGAGTGCGGCCCCGACGCCCGAGAGGCTGAAAGCGGAGTTCGGCGCGATTCCGTTCGTTGCGGCGGGGAACGGGTTTGCGGTCGACGCGGGACCGCCGACGAGCGCGGCCCCAGATGCCATGGTCAGGGTGGTGATGATTCCAGCGGCGTTTCCGGCGGGGCCGGTCGGGCCGGTCGGGCCGGTCGTGCCGTTCAGGCCCGGGGCGCCGTTGGTGCCGTTGGTGCCGTTGACACCGGGAGGGCCCTGGGGGCCACGCGGGCCACGGGGGCCGCGCTTGCCGCGGGCGTCGACGGACTGGGCCGAGGCCTCGGAGTAACCCTGGGAACCCGAGTCAGCGGTGGGGCCGGCAGCAGCGATCTGGACTCCGGCGACGCCCATCACGAGGGCTGCACCGGCGACAGTCGCCGTCCGCAGCATGTTGTTCGTACGCATCGTTTGATCCTCCCCGGCGAGCCAACTCCAGCTTTTTGCTAGACCAAGATCGGCGGCGCCTCGGCAAAACCTAGGCATGGGTGGGGGGCAGCGCAATCACCCCGGAGCCGGGTTGCTATACGTGGCGTGACCGTGCCAGTGGTGCCGAGAACCGTGCTATACCCGCAGTTCAGCAGCGGCATTGTCCCGCTTAGCTGCGGTTTAACCCGATCGGGGCACCCGCGATCGACGGCTGCCGACCCACCCGTCACATGATCAACAGGGCGTCATGATTCACCCTTTTAGCGCAAAGAAAGCAATGAACTGTGTGATCCATCTGGGGGTGACAGGCGCCCCCGGGTGCCGCGGGCCCGTCCGCAGGGGGCGCGGGGGCTGCGCGCGTCAAACCTCGGCACTGCCCCCGGCCCACGTCAGCCTCAGCGCCCCGCCGCCGGGCGCGGGGGCAAGGGTGAGGCCCAGGACCTCGCAGTGCACGGCGCCGTCCTCGCCGGGGGCCACAGCCACCAGGCCAGCGAGGCCGAGGCGGAACAGCTCGACGGCGCGGGGTTCGGGGTGCAGCACCAGCACCTCGCGCACCCCGCGCTCGGCATAGAACGGCAGCTTGTCGTAGGTCTCATCGCGCGCCGAGCGGACCTCCACGACCAACTCGGCGCCCTCGGCGCCGCGATCCGATCCCTGCTCGGGGCGGCGGTAGAGCTGGTCGGGGACGCGGAAGTTCTTGGCGGTCGCGAACAGGCCGGTCTCCATGCGCGGGACCAAGCCCAGCGCCTTCGCGATCGGCGCGGCCACCACGAAGAAGTCCCCGCTCAGCCCCCCGGGTGCGTCGGGCGGCGGCGGAACCATATGCACCACCCCGTCCCACATCTCGTCGCGACCGTCCAGCCCGAGACGTCGACGCTCGTCGAGCATCGCCTGGGGCGCGTCGAGGATGAGGACCCGCATTCCCCCAGGGTAAGGCGGGCCGCCACTGCGCGCCGAGGTCGTCGTCATGGAGCCACCGTCGCGCGCTCGCCGGGGTGGGCGCGAGGGGCCGGGGTGGATCTGTGGATGACGAGGGGGGATGCGCCGGCCTGTGGACAGCGAGGCTTGGCGGTGCCTCCCCTGGTTCGGCGCGCGTCTTCTGCGGCGTGGCGCGGCCTTCCCACGCGTTGAGAGGCGCGGCGCGCGGCAGAAGATGGCTCTGCGCGGGGCCCGAGCGGGGCCAGCGCGGAGCTGCCCAGGCGAGGGAGTCAGCGGGTAGCGAGGAGCTGGCTGACGCGCTGGTGGCTGACACCCATCAGCGCGCCGACGTCGCGGACGGGCAGACCGGCGGTATGCAGCTGGTGGGCGAGGTCGCGGATCTGGGCGGCGGCGGTGCGCTCGGCGGCCACGGCGTTTTGGCGCGCGGCCCGGGCGCTGGTGATCGCGGCGTCCCACTGCTCGGGGAGCTGGATGTCCAGGGTGAGGGTGAAGGAGTCCTCGGCGACGTCGAGGAGCAAGGCGATCACCTCGCGGGCCATCGCCTCGATCTGATCGATGCGCTTGGCCTGACTGAACGCGCCCTCGACGCCGGGGACCTCGATCCCCCACCAGGCACCGTCGCGCTCGGCGCGGACGACGTAGTGCGCCTTGCTGCTCACTGGTCCTCCTTCGCGGCAGGGGCCGCATGGGCCGCGTCGATGATCTTCCGGGCGGTGTTCTCGGGGATCTCGGTGTGGCGGGCGACCGGGATTCGGACGGCGCCGATTGCGAAGATCGTGTGATTGCCGCCTTCGCGTACGAAGGTCAGGCTGTCGAAGCCTTTGGCCCTGGCGATCTCGTTCAGTTTCCGGACGAGGTCGGTTCGCTTCACATCAGTCTAGGATCACTAGCCGGTCAAGGCAAGTAACTCTAGACAGCATCTGGCGTTGTAAGCGCGGCGGGGTCAGCCGCAGCCGAGAGCGCGGACGGACGGGGCCCACCGCTGCGGCGGCACCGTCGACCCGGCTGTGACGGCGCTTCCGCGGAAGCGCCCGGTGCGGCCGCGGACCAGTGGTGCGGCTCAGCCCTCCGACGCGGCGGGTGGGCGGGTGCGGCGCCGGGGCGGCACGCGGGCAGGCAGTCCGGCTCCCTCGACTGCCGCGCCGAAACGCTGACGTGCGGCCTCGGCGGTGGTGCCGAGGTAGGAGCCGATCAGCCACCATGACGACTCCGCGGCCCGCGCGTCGATGACTGCCTGCGTCAGCTCGTCGTCGGCCTCACGGCGCTTGGTTCGCGCGGCGTAGATCCGGGCCAGCGGGCGGGCATCACGCCAGGACCCCGGCTCGGGCTCCCACTGCTCAAAACGGCGCGAAAGTTCCCAGTCATCCTCGTCAGCGAGCACCTGCTCCAGGCTGCGCGGATCGGGCTCTGCCGGCGCGGCCGGCGGCAGGCTTCGATTTTCGGAGGCACTCACGGCAGGAACTTCTGTCGCGCGGGTCGCCTGGCGTGGACGACGCGGAGACGACCCGACGCAGTGACTCGTGTGCCGACCTCGATTAGCCTGCCCGCCGAATCGGCGCCCACCAACATCGTCATGCCGTCGCCCATATCGGTCGACGTGATCGCGTTTCGGACCACGTGCCGGATGTCCTCATCGCGGACGCCGTGCCTGCGTGCGCTCGTCGCGATTTCTGCTTCATCTTCCACAAGGTACGTCTCCCCCTCGCTCCACGCAAGGTTCCTTGTGTGGAACCCGCCCTGGATGTTGATCTTCGAGGGTGCAACGACGGCACGGAGAGGGCCTGCGCGCGATCTGTGGACAGTGATGGCGTCGAGGCGGGCCTGTGGACAGGGCGCCTTGGGGCTTGAGTGCGAGGCCCACCTCAAAGGGCGTCAGATCGGAGCGTTGCCCTCGATCTCAGGGCCGAAGCGCTCGCGTGCGGCATCGGCAGTGGTGCCCAGATAGGAGCTGATGAGCAGCCACGAGAGATCGGCGGCCCGGGCGTCGATCACCGCCTGGGCCAGCTCGCCGTCGGCCTCGCGGCGCTTGGTCCGCGCGGCGTAGATCCGCCCGAGCGGGCGGGCATCGCGCCAGCTGCCGGGCTCAGGCTCCCACTGCTCGAAACGCTCCGCCAGCGCGTCCCAGTCCTCGGCGTCAGCCAGTTCTCGCCACGACGGGCCCGGGGTCTGGGTCATCTCCTCCACGCTACGCGCCTCCCCGACGGGCGGCAATCCCCTTTGTCTTGGGCGCCCTGCAGACCCGCGAGCTGATCCTGACGCACAATCAGTATCGGCACGTCAGGTCACTGAAGCCCCGAGACGTTGGTGCCGAGCCCATGGTCAGATGTCGGTGCTGTGGCCGGGCCAGGTGATCCGCAAGATGGCGTCGACGGCGGCGATGCTCAGGTCCAGGACCGCGCAGTGCACCGCGCCGGCGGCGTCGACGGGCACCGGCTGCATCGCGCCGCCGACGTTGACGAACAGCTCGACGGCGCAGGGCTCGGGGTGCAGCACCAGCACCTCGCGAACGCCGCGTTCGGCGTAGAAAGCGAGCTTGTCGTAGGTCTCATCGCGCGGGGAGCGGATCTCCACGACCAGCTCGGCGCCCTCGGCGCCGCGCTCGGATTCCTGCTCGGGGCGGCGGTAGAGATGGTCGGGGACGCGGAAATTGCGATCGGAATCGAACAAGCCGGTCTCAAGGCGGGGGACCAGACCGAGGCCGCGTGCTCGCGTCCCGACCACGTCGTAAAAGGCCAAGCTCAGCCTCTGGTGCGCCTCCTTCGGTGGCGGAACCACATGGACCACTCCGTCCCACACCTCGTCGCGACCGTCCAGACCGAGACGGCGACGCTCATCGAGCATCGCCTGGGGCGCGTCGAGGATGAGAACCCGCATTCCGCCAGGGTAAGCCTGCTCGACTGCGCGGGGCGAGG
>JBQTII010000107.1:0-38979 GCA_052388275.1 Sporichthyaceae bacterium
GGGCGAGAACCCCCCCCCAGCACAACCCCACAACATCCCCCCGCCACCCCCCCAACCGCCCGACGCGGCGCCCAACCCTGCGGCCCAGGCCCGCCATGGCGTCCGGGCCGCGCGCCTCGGGCGAGCCGGCCAGCCCCGGCGCGTTGAACGTGATCAACGGGCGCCGCGGATCGAGCACCTCGATCAGCGGATCGAACAACGCGGCGCAGGCGCCGATGCCGCTGCACAACAGCAGCGGTACCTGCCCGTGCGCGCCGGGCCAGTGGCTCACCTGCAGCGCCCTGCCGACCTCGAGCACGCGAGTATCTGAAGTTCGCACCTAGGGCGTGTCTCCTAATCTCAGGTGGATGCGGACGGTGATCCAGGTGGATGCATCGCCAGGCGGAGGAGGAGCCCGATGCGGAGTATCGGGCGACGACAACAACGCAGCGAGGCGCCGCCTGGGCGCCCCAGTGACAATGTAAAGCGCGCGCCGCCTATCGGGATTGGGAAACATGCCCTAGTCAGTATCGCGGGTACGAGCCAGGCTCAAGGACGCTGGAACACATACGTGCCGGGAGCGGGCCCGAGAACGGGGTGCGCGAGGCTGCCCAGGGTTTGCGGTGCCGCCCGCTCCGCACCGGCGCGTTCCCGCATCCACTGCGCCCAGTGCGCCCACCAGGTGCCTTCCTGACGGGTCGCCTGAGCCCGCCAGGCCTGCGGATCCGGTCCCGGCTCCGGGCCGGTGAAGTGATAGGCCTTCGGTGAGGGGGGCGAGACCGGGGTCTGGATGTGCCCGGTCGGGGAGAGCACGAACGTCGACGCGCCGCCGAAGAGCTGGGTCGCCTGGTAGCAGCCCTGCCACGGCGTCAGATGATCCGAGAGCCCGCCTGTGACGTAGGTGTCGATCTTGACCGAGGACAGGTCAACGCCCTCACCGAGCACCCGCAGCGCGCCCGGGCGGACCAGGGCGTTCTCGGCGAAGATGTCAAGGAAGGTGGCGTGCAGCGCGCCCGGCAGATTCGTCTTGTCGTCGTTCCACGCCAGGATGTCGAACGCCGGCGGCTTACGGCCCATCAGATAGTTGTTCACCCAGTAGTTCCACACCAGATCGTTGGGCCGCATCCAGGTGAACACCGAGCCCAGCGAGCGCGCGTCGAGCACCCCGGCCCGCCGGGACTTGCCCCGCGCGAGCTTGAGTAACCCACCGGACTGGAAAGCGCCGATCGGCGCGGGAACGGCCCAGTCGATCAGCGCCACCCCGAACGCGGCGGCAGCGACCTTCTCCTGGCCGACCGCGGACAGGTAGGACAGCACCGTCGCCGCGGTGATCCCACCGGCGCAGAACCCGAACGTCAGCACGTCCTCGCTGCCGCTGACCTCGCGCGCGACGTCGATCGCCTCGAGCACGGCACCGGCGTAGGTGTCCAGGTTCCACCCGGCATGTTCCTTGCGCGGGTTGCGCCAGGAGATCATGAAGACCGCCAGCCCTTGCCCCACCGCGTACTCCACCAGACTGCGGCCGGGAGCCAGGTCCAGGAAGTAGTACTTGTTGATCTGCGGCGGGACTATCACCACGGGCTTGGACCGCACCGCCGGTGTCGAGGGCGTGTACTGCAGAACCTCCATGATCTCGTTACGGAACACCACCGCGCCGGGCGTGACGGCGACGTTCTCGCCCACGGTGTAGCCCGAGGCGTCGACCTGACGGGGCATCGCGCCGTTGTGCAGCAGGTCATCGACGTAGGCGCGGGTACCGGCGACCACGCTTGTGCCCCCGGTCTCGATCACCCGCTTGAGTGCGGCCGGGTTGCCGATGAGGGTGTTGGTCGGTGCGGCCGCGGAGGTCAGGATGCCGGCGGCGAAGCGGGCGCGCTCCCTGGTGCGCCACTCCACGTCGGCCTCGTCGACCAAAGCGTCGACGGCGCGCGCGCACGCCAGGTATCCCTGCTTGAGGCGACGGTAGCCAGGGTGCTCGGTCCAGGTCGGGTCGGCGAAGCGGGAATCCCCGCGGGCCGGTTCGACCTCGGAACGTCCGGCGGCGACCTTGACCAGCTCGAGGCCGAGCTCCCGCGTCGCGCCGAGCAGCCGCCCCGAGTGCGTGGCCACCTTTCCCAGGGCAGAGACCATCGAACGCACGTCGAGCAAGCCCCCGTCCTCCCCGCCCGAAGCCGCCTCGAAGGCTGCGCGCTCGCTGATCGCGGTCATTCCACGACCACCTGCGCGGGGGCGGTGATCTCGCGGTGCAGGATCTTCCCGGTCGGCCCCTTGGGCAGCACGTCGAGGGCCCAGATGTGACGCGGGTACTTGTAGGCGGCGAGGCCCTGCTTGCAGAACGCCTTGATCGCCTCGGGGTCGAAACTCTCCCCGGGCTTCATCACGACCGCGGCGCCGACCTCCTCGCCGAGCATCGTGTGCTTGAGCCCGATCACGGCCGCCTCGGCGATCCCGGGGAAGGCGTAGAGGATCTCTTCCACCTCCCGCGGGTAGACGTTGTATCCGCCGCGGATGATGAGCTGCTTCTTGCGGTCGACGATGTAGAAGTAGCCGTCGGAGTCCTGCTTGGCCAGGTCACCACTGCGGAACCAGCCGTCGGGGATCGCCTCGGCGGTCGCCTCGGGGCGCCCGTGGTACCCCGCCATCAGCCCCTCGCCGCGGATGGCAATCTCCCCGATCTCGCCGAGCGGGGTGTCGTTGCCGTCGTTGTCGACCAGGCGCAGTTCCATGCCGCGCACCGCGACCCCGATCGAGCCGGGTTTGCGCACCCCCACACGTGGGTTGAAGCACGCCACCGGCGAGGTCTCGGAGAGCCCGTAGCCCTCCAGGATCTGGCAGCCGTAGCGCGCCTCGAAACTCTTCATCACCTCGACGGGGATCGCGGCACCGCCGGAGACGCAGGTGCGCAGGCTGGAGGTGTCGTAATCCTGCGGTACTGCGAGCATCGCGGCGTACATGGTGGGCACGCCTTCGAAGATCGTGACCCGGTGCTCGGCGATAATCGCGAGCACCGCCACCGGGTCGAAGCGCGGGATCAGCACCAGCGAGGACCCGGCAATCACGCCGGCGTTCATCCCGCAGGTCAGGCCGAAGACGTGAAAGAGCGGCAGGCAGCCCATCACCACGTCGGCGGACTCCGAGGCCAGCAGGGTGTCGCGGGTGGTGCGGGCGTTGGTGTCCAGGTTGTGATGGGTGAGCACGGCGCCCTTGGGCTGGCCGGTGGTGCCGGAGGTGTAGAGGATCACGGCGACGTCGGAATCGGCCCGCGGCTCCGGCGCCGTGATGGCGGCGGCTGCGGGGGCCTGCTCGGCACTGGGCCCGTGCCCGGGCACGACCACCAGCGGGATCCCGACCCCGGCGGCGGCCGGGGTCGCGGCGGCGGCGACCGAATCCACGGCGATCACGGCACTGGCACCGGAGTCCCGCAGGTAGTAGGTCACCTCGCGCTCGGTGAGCAGGGGATTCATTGGCACGACGCCGCACCCGGCCAGCAGCGCGCCGTAGTAGACGATCGGGAACGCGGGCACGTTGGGTGCGATCAGCCCGATCCGATCGCCGGGACTCACCCCGAGTCCGCGGATCATGCCGGCGCACGCCTGGGCCCGCTCCAGCAGTTGCGCGTAGGTCAGCGTCGCCTCGCCGAAGCGCAGCGCGACCCGCTCCCCCCCGGCTGTGGCAGTGTCGAGCAGGTTCTGAGCGAGATTCATCCGCCCATCTCACCAAATCAGCGGGAGTTCCACCAGGGAAGAGCGCGTGACCCCCAGCTCTTAGGGCGTGTCTCCTCATCTCAGGTGGATGCGGGCGGTGATCCAGGTGGATGCATCGCCAGGCGGAGGAGGAGCCCGATGCGGAGCATCGGGCGACGACAACAACGCAGCGAGGCACCGCCTGGGCGCCCCAGTGACAATGTGAAGCGCGCGCCGCCTATCGGGACTGGGAGACATGCCTAAGGGGAGGGCGCACGGCCCTGCGCCGGTGAACCGTCGATGAGCGCGCCGCCCTCGTCCGCCCAGGAATCCAACGGCTCCGGCTCCGGGCTCACATCTTCTCCCCAGGCCGGGGAAGCGGTCGCTGCGCTGCTCCCGCGACCGCTCAGACGCTTGGCGGCGGCGACGGCAATCCCGATCAACACGATCTTCTTCATCATGGGTCCTCCTGCGTGGTCGACAACCTGGGCGGGTCCTACCCCGCAACGAGGTGGCGACCCATCGGCCGACGCAGTGCCGGCGGTGCGCCGTCAACAACGCTGTGCCGGACCACGGGGGGTGGGTCCGGCACAGCGGGGAGGGGGGACGGGGCCGACGGGGGTTGCCCCGGCCCCCGAGCTAGCGGGTCACAGGCCGAGCGGCGAGGCGGCGAAGGGCTCGGTGCCCTCCACCAGGCGCAGGCCCTCGATGCCGTGAGCGCGGGCGTAGGCCAGCTGACGGCTCAGGTCACTGACCTGGTTGCTCAACGGCTGCGGCGCGAAGACCAGCGTGGACAGCGTGCCCAGGGCGCGGCCCTCGCTGTCGAGGAAGGCCGACCCCGAGTCGCCGGGGATGCCGGGGGTGAGCGTGTACACCTGGTGTGCCCACCCGTTGCCCACGTCACCGATGCTGGTGCCGGACTTCGGCGAGAGCAGCGCGATCCCCTGGCGCAGCGGAGAGTTGCCGTAGCTGGTCACCGAGTCCCCGACCTGGGTACCGGTGGTGTTGATGCCCGTCGGGCCGCCGAAGACCGGGATCGACGGGTTCACCTGCGCGAGCGCGGAGTTCGGGACCTTGATCAGAGCAAAGTCGTTATGAGCGCAGGCATCGGCGTCCTTTTCCCCGTTTCTCTGCATCGCGATCCACGAGCTGTAGGCGAGCTTGCCGCTCACGCCGGAGGCGCCGAGCATCACCGGGGTGCCTAGCGGAAGGGAGGCCGACTCGCACCCATTGGTGTCGGTGGCCTCACCGGTGCCGGCGCAGTGCGCGGCCTGGCCGAGGTAGACGTTGTTCTTGGCGTCGGTGAACACGAAGTTGCCGGTGCACGAGCCGGCGCCCTCGGTGATAGTGACCACGCCCGGGCGGATGGTGGAGGTGGCGGCAGGGCCCCACTCGCGGCCCGAGTCCAGCAGGGTGTCCGGAACCGCCGCGGAGGCGACGGGCGCGAATGCGGTGAGTGCCAGCAGGCCGGCGGTGGCCGCCGCCAGGGTCACCCCGAGCGGGCCGCGGGTCACGCGGGCGGTTGACCGAGTACGACGGTGCGCGCTTGTGTGGGGCACGGTGTCTTCCTTCGTGAGGGACGAATTGCTGCGGTGATTGGCTCAACTGCCTATCTCGCGGACATGTTCCGGCGCACGAAAACTCACAGGTTTCAGACAGGTAACGCGGCGATGGGGTTTCGCCGCCCCCATGTCGGGCAGCCTGCGGTGCGGTCAATCCGGCCGACTCGCCCCCACCCGAAGGAATTCTGATGCCCTGCCAGATCTCCCGCTCGTTCGCCGCCGCCGCCCTGGCCCTCGCTGCCTCGCTCTCGCTGAGCGCCTGCGGTGACGATGACGACGACTCCAGTCCGACCGAGATCACCAACAACATCGAGGAGGGCGCCGAGGACACCGGCGACGCCATCGAAGAGGGCGCCGACGAGGTGCAGGACAGCGTGCAGAACGACGACCAGGAGTGAGCGGATCCGTCCCTCCGCCGAACCCCCACCTGGGGTCAACCTTGACGGGGCGGCCGAGATCGTTTGCCGGGCGGAGGGCGGGGTACGGCAACGGTGTTGCGACAACGCTCACCGCCCGCGGTGAGTCCCCCGCCCGGGACGTCGCGGCATCGGCTGCGAGAGGGATCGGCAATGACAGAATTGGATATCGGTGCGTTCAACCGACTGATGGAGGAGTCTGCGGACCTCCAGGTCGATGCGATGCGCGGCATGAAAGAGCCCCTGGACGACATCGTCGACGCGGGCCAGGCGCGGCGCGCCTCCCGGGAATATCAAGAGGCCAAGCGCGAGGACGAGGCGCTGCGCGCCGAGGCCCGCAGGCGCAACATCGCGATCGGCGCGGGCGGCCTGGCGGCCGCGGGGCTGGTCATGGCGTCCGGGTCGCGGGCGTTCGCGGCCGAGGAGGCCGACATCATGGCGCTGCAGACCGCAGCGTCGCTGGAGAACCTCGCGGTGTTCACCTATGAGACCGCGCTGACCCTGCCCTACCTCAAGGGCAACGACACCGCGACGAAGACCATCGCCGCGTTCGCGCAGATGACGATGAAGCAGCACAAGGAGCACGGGGAGGCGTTCAACGCCCGCGCGGTCGAGCTCGGTGGCAAGAAGCAGACCGAGACCAACCCGAAATACACCCCGATCGTGTCCGACATGGTGCCTGCGCTGAAGAAGGGTGGGCCGCTCGACGTCGTCGCGCTTGCCATCACTCTGGAGGACGTCGCCACCTCGACCTACGTCAAGAACATCCAGGACGTGTCCGACCCGCAGGTCAAGCTGCTGTTCGGCACGGTCGCGGGGGTCGAGTCCCAGCACCTTGCCACGCTGTACGCGGTCCAGGCCCTGCTCAAGGGTGACGGAGCCGCCCTGATCACCGTGAAAGCCACCGGCGGCGCCGTCGACGCAGCCAAACTCCCCAAGGCGGCCGGGTCGGTCGGTATCCCGGAGACGTTCAAGAAGACCGAGCTCGCCAGTCCTCCGGAAGAGGGAGCAGTCAAGTGAAGCGCCGAAACACCCCCACCGAGATGCAGATCAGCGAGCACGAGCTGCGCGCCATGACTGCCCACATGAACGAGATGCACGAGGCCACCTTCCCGCAGATGCGTGCGGCGATGTCCGACCTCGGTGCCGCCCTGCGCAAGCGCCGTGCGGAAGATGCACTGCGGGGCAGCCGGCGCCGGTTCCTGCTCGGCAGCGGCGGCCTGGTCGTCGGCACCATGTTCCTGAGCGCCTGCGGCGACGACGACGAGGACGTCGCAGACACCCCGCCGGCCCCGGACAATCCCGCGCCACCGGCCGGTGATCAGCCGGCGGGCGAGGGCGCCGCCGACGTGGAGATGATGCGCCTGAACGCCAGCATCGAGAACCTCGCGGTGTTCGCCTACGGCGCCGCGCTGGAGGCCGCCCCCAAGGGTAAGTTCGGCAAGGACTTCCCGGCGGCGGTGGCAGAGTTCGCCTCGCACGCCATGAAGCAGCACGCCGAGCACGCCGACGCGTTCAACGCTGCGGTCACCAACGCCGGCGGCGAGGCGATGAAGGACCCGACTCCGGCGCTCGCGCCGGTCGTCACCGAGATGTTCGGCAAGATCAAGACCGTTCCGGCCCTGGCGATGCTGGCGCTCACCCTGGAGAACACCGCGGGTGCCACCTACGTCGCCCAGATGGAAGAGCTCATGAGTGCCGACGCGCTGGCGGCAGTCTCCACGATCGCCCCGGTGGAGCGTCAGCATGCGGCGATCCTGAGCTACGTCCTCGGGGAGTACCCGATCCCGGACACCTTCGTCAAACTCGGTGAAACCGACACCTCGCTCGGGGCACGCTCCCCGAGCGATCTCACCGCCGCCTGAGAAGTGCGAACCCTGTACTCCCGGGTGGGAGTGTGCGTCGTCCTTGTCGCGGCCCTGTCGGGCTGCGGCGAGGACGCCGCCAGCACCGGGGACGATTCCCCCGGCGGTGGGAGTGCAGCAGCTCCGCCGCCGGGGGGACCGGCGCGCATCGAGATCGTCAACTTCAAGTACGTGCCCGAAGCGTTGTCGGTGAGGGCTGGTCAGGAGATCACCGTCGTCAATGCGGACAAGGCCCCGCACACGATCACGGCCAACGATGATTCCTTCGATTCCGGAAATCTGACGCAAAATCAGCAATACTCGCTGACCCTGGACAAGGCGGGAACCTACGACTACATCTGTGACCTTCACCAGTACATGAAGGGCACTATCGAGGTCTCGCCTGCAGGCTAGCGGGACGCAGACACCCTGCACGTGTGCCGACGCGGACCTCCGCAGCAGGACTGAAGCACCGGCACATGGCGAACGCCTCGGGTACTGGCGCCCGGGGCGTTCGCACGTCTGGGCAGCGGCACCTCCGGGCGCGAGGTTTGGCCTAGCGCGGCGCCGGGAAGGCGTCGAAGAATTACCGTGCGCACGAGAGCGAGCCACCCCCACCGATGGACCCCGCCCCGCTCGACGATGTGACCATGTGGGCTCGCGGGCACGGCCTGGAGATCGTGCTCGTCGTGCTGGGCGCAATGCTTGCGACCCGCGCCGTGTCGGTTGGGGGCGCCTTTCTGACCCGCCGCATCGATGCAGCCTCGACCCACGCCGATTCGCAGGTCCGTTCGGAGCAGGACAAGCATCGGCATTCCGTCGCGCAGGTCCTCATCGGCCTCGCGAACGTACTCATCTGGTCGCTGGCCGTGGTGCGAATCGTGTCCTTGCTGGGCTTCTCACTGACGGGCCTGGTCGCGCCTGCCGCAGTGCTCGGCGTCGCGCTGGGTTTCGGTGCGCAGCGCATCGTGCAGGATCTGCTCGCGGGCTTCTTCATCATCACCGAGCGCCAGTACGGCTTCGGGGATCTGGTGCGGATCTCCGCCCTGGGCTCGGCCACCGGTGTCACCGGAACAGTGGAGAGCATCAGCCTGCGCACGACCTCGATGCGCTCAGCGGAGGGTTCGGTGATCATCATCCCGAACGGTCAGATCGTGCAGGTCACGAACCTGTCGCGAGACTGGGCCAGGGCCGTCGTCGACGTACCGCTGTCCACCTCGACCGACATCACCGCCGCAGTCGCCGTGCTCAAGGAGGTCGGCGCGGCGACGTGGTCGGATCCGGACCTGCGTGAGCTGCTGCTCGATGAACCCTCCGTGATGGGGGTGGAGTCGATTGGGGTCGGCCGGGTAAATGTGCAGATGGTGGCCCGCACCCTGCCGGGGCGGCAGTTCGACGTGAATCGCGCGCTGCGCGAACAGATCATCATGGCGTTTCATATCGCCGGGATCTCCCTACCCAGCTTGGACGCCGTCGCCGCCGGGCTGGATATGCGATGACCGCCCACCGCACGATGTTCGGCGGGCGCCTGCGCAGGTCCACGGCCGCGGTCCTCGTGGCGTTCGTCGCGGTGCTGGCGCTCTACCTGGCGGTGCGCCCGGCCGGCCTGGTCGCCGAGCGCACCGGGGAGTTGATACCTCTGTCCGAGGCGCGCGACATCGTCGAACGCGAGCAGGCACGCGAACAGGCCGCCGATCGTGCGCGACGCAGCGCCGAGGATCCTCGCCCGTCCCCGACGCCGACGCGCAGTGCGCGAGGGCGAGAGCCCGCGCCGCCCGTCGCCCCGAGCGCGAGTCCCAGCGCGGCACGCGAGGCCCCGCCTGCGGGAAGCGGGGGCTCGTTACTCGACCTGCTCGGTCCGGAGCCGGATCCCAGCACCGAACCCGAGCCAACGCCATCGGCGCCCCCGACCCTGCGGTGAAAGCAAACGCAGCGACGGCGCTTGCCCGGCAGTGGCCAGGAAAGCGCCGTCGCCTTGCAGCCTCAGTGCTTGAAAGCGTCCTTGACGTTCTCGCCGGCCTGCTTGAGGTCGCTCTTGCCCTGGTCGACCTGGCCTTCGGCCTTCAGGTCGCCGTCGCCGGTGGCGCCGCCAACTGCTTCCTTGACCTTGCCGACGGCGTCCTCGGCCATGTTCTTGGCCTTGTCGATTGCACTCATCGGGTGCCCCTCACTCGCTCGGGCCGACACGGGCGTCAGCCGACTCCTGAACCTCTACCCGCCCGCGCCGAACTGAATCCGGCCACGCGAGATCGACGCCACATCCGGCCAGGGTTCACTCAGGTTGCTGCGGGTAGTTTCCGCGGATGTGTCCCCGCGCCACGTACCGCGTTCAACTGCACGCCGGATTCACCTTCGACGATGCGACCGCGATCGTGGATTACCTGTCCGCACTGGGAATCTCCCACCTGTACTGCTCCCCGTACCTGCAGGCGGCGTCCGGCAGCACCCACGGCTACGACGTCGTGGACCACTCGCGACTCAACGCCGAGTTGGGCGGCGCCCAGGCGCATACCCGACTCGTAGCGGCGTTGAAGGAGCGCGGGATGTCGCAGGTGCTCGACATCGTCCCCAATCACATGGACCGCGGGGGGCGGGACAACGCCTGGTGGTGGGACGTGCTGGAGAACGGCCCGGCCTCTCGCTACGCCACCTACTTCGATATCGATTGGGACGGCGAGGAGGAGAAGTCCCGGCACACCGTCCTGGTACCGATCTTGGGCGACGCCTTCGGTCGCGTGCTGGAGGCCGGCGACCTTGCCTTGGTTCGCGACGGCGGATCAGTGCTGGTCCGCTACGCAGATCACGAGCTGCCGCTCTCTGCGCGCACCCTGGACGACGTGCTTCGCAGCGCGAGCGCCCAGGCAGGGCCCGGTAGCGCAGAACTCGCGGTGTTGGCCGAAGACTTCGCCACCCTTCCGCATGCCCGCCTCACCGACCGCACCGCGGTGCTGGAACGCCACGAGCGTAAGGAGTTGCTCACCGAGCGCCTCGCTCATCTGTGCAGCGTCGAAGCTGCCGCCGGCCGGGCCGTGGACGACGCGCTGACCGAGCTGGCCAAGAACGCGGACGCGTTCGATGCCCTGCTCTCCCGGCAGAATTTCCGCCTCGCCCACTGGCGCACCGCCAGCGAGGAGCTCGACTACCGGCGCTTCTTCAGCATCGACAATCTGATTGGTCTTCAGATCGATGAGGATGCGGTGTTCGACGCGACCCATGCCCTGGTCCTGGACCTGGTGCGCCGCGGCGCTGTGACCGGGCTGCGCGTCGATCACGTCGACGGACTACGTGATCCCGAGGGTTATCTGCACCGCCTGAGCCGGGCGAACGGCGGCACCTACACCGTCGTGGAGAAGATCCTGGGCCCGAGCGAACGTGTCCCGGCGAGCTGGCCGGTGGCGGGCACGTCGGGGTATGAGTTCATCTCCGTCGTCAACGACGTCATGGTGGACCCGGACAGCGCAGCTGGTCTCGACCGTGCCTATGCCGCCTTCCTGGGCGAGGACGCGGGCCCGAGCGAGCTGGACTGTGCCGCAGTCGAGCGCGCCGCCAAGTTGGACGTCATGCACGGCGAACTCGCCACCGAGATCGACCGCCTCACCAGGGTGCTCAGCGCGTTGTGCCAACGCCATCGCCGCCATCGCGACCACACCCGCCGGGAACTGCGGGCGGCGCTGACCGAGCTGATCGCCGCCTTTGGTGTCTACCGCACGTACGTCCATCCCAGCCGTGCGGTCACCGACGCCGACCGCACACAGGTGAACTCGGCGCTCGAACGTGCACAGCAGGCCCGCCCGGACATCGACACCGAGCTGCTCGCTTTCCTGGGCGAGTTGCTCCTGCTTAGGCATCCGGGCGAGGACGAAACCGAGTTCGCGCTGCGCTTTCCCCAGGTGTGTGCCCCGGTCATGGCCAAGGGTGTGGAGGACACCGCCTTCTACCGCTATCAGCGCCTGATCTCGCTCAACGAGGTCGGCGGACACCCCGCGCTCGTCGGCCGCCCGGTGGCTGCCTTTCACGCGAGGGCGGTGGCGGCGGCGCGCGAACGCCCTACCGCGATGCTGACGCTGTCCACCCACGACACCAAGCGCAGCGCGGACACCCGCGCGCGGATCAACCTGCTCGCCGAGATCACCGAGGCGTGGGCGAGGGCCACTGCCCGCTGGTCGGCGCACAACACCAGGCATCGCCGCGGCCCTACGCCGCGCACGGCCCCGGACCGTGCAACCGAGTACCTGCTGTATCAGACGCTCGTGGGGACCTGGCCGATCGAGTCCGGACGCGTCGTGGACTTCATGACCAAGGCCGCCCGCGAGGCCAAGGTGCACACCAGCTGGTCCGACCCCGACCAGGAGTACGACGAGGCCCTCGCCGAGTTCTGCTTCGGCGTGCTGGCCGATGCAGAGTTCTGCGCCGACCTGGAGTCCTTCATCGCCGAGCACCGCCTCCTCGAGCGTGGCCACCTCGCCTCCTTGGCCCAACTGACCCTGCTGCTGACCTGGCCCGGGGTGCCCGACATCTATCAGGGCGAGGAGTTGTGGAACTACACGCTGGTGGACCCGGACAACCGGCGCGGCGTGGACTACGCCGAGCGTGCACGCTTGGCCGCGCAACTCGGGCGCGCCGACGCCGCCACCGCGCTCACGCACTCAGACGACGGCGGGACCAAGCTGTGGCTCATGCAGCGTTTGCTCACCGACCGGCGAGATTTCACCCCGCGCTACACCAGCCCGGACTACGAGCCCGTGATCGCGCGGGGTCGCAAAGCCGCGCATGCGCTCGCCTTCCGGCGCGGCGATCTGCTGGTCGTGGTTCCTCGATTGCTCATCGGGCTCGGCGAGGACTGGGCGGACGCCACCCTGGACCTGCCGACCGGGCAATGGCGCGATGTGCTTACCGACGCTCGGCGCCGCGGCGGCGAGGTCGAGGTCGGGCAGTTGCTGGCGCAGTTCCCCGTCGCCGTCCTGGCGCGCGAATACTGAAGGATCGACCGCAAGGAAGACGATGACCGAACCCGCGCAGTACGCGGTGTGGGCACCACTGCCCACCACCGTCGAGTTGTGCCTCGACGCTCACCGCCACCCGATGAGCCCCGCCGAGGGCGGCTGGTGGCACTCGACGATCGCGCGCACGCCCGGCGCGCGCTACGGCTTCAGCCTCGACGGCAATGAGCCGCGCCCGGATCCGCGGTCCGCTTCGCAACCCGACGGCATCCACGGCCCGTCCGCGGTGGTGGATCACGACGCCTTCAGTTGGACCGATCAGGATTGGGCGGGCCGCGCCCTGGCCGGCGCGGTGCTCTACGAGCTGCATATTGGAACCTTTACTCCGGCCGGCACGTTCGATGCGGCGATTGAGCGCCTGCCGCACTTGGTCGAGCTGGGGATCGACACCGTCGAGCTACTGCCGGTGGCCGAGTTCGGAGGCCGGCGCGGTTGGGGCTATGACGGGGTGCATCTGTACGCCCCGCACCACGTCTACGGCGGCCCGGGCGGCCTCAAGCGCCTGGTCGACGCCTGCCACGGCGCGGGGCTTGCCGTGGTGATGGACGTCGTCTACAACCACCTCGGTCCGGCCGGGAACTGCCTGCCCGAGTTCGGGCCCTACTTCTGCGACCGGCACATGACGATGTGGGGTCCGGCGGTCAACTTCGACGGCCCGGGCAGTGACGAGGTGCGCCGCTGGGTGATCGACAACGCGCTGATGTGGCTGCGGGACTACCACTGCGACGGACTGCGCATCGACGCCGTGCACGCCCTCGTCGACGATTCGGCCACGCATCTACTCGAGCAGCTGTCCAAGGCGGTGGCGGCCGAGGCGCAGCGGGCGGGGCGGCCCTTGTTCCTGATCGCGGAATCCGACCGCAATGACCCGCGGTACGTGCGGCCCGTTTCCGGCGGCGGACTCGGTCTGGACGCGGCGTGGGCCGACGATTGGCACCACGCCCTGCACGCCGTGCTGACCGGTGAGAATGCGGGGTACTACGCGGACTTCGGCTCCGGCGCCCAGCTGACCAAGGCATTGTCGTCGGCCTGGGTCTACGACGGCATCTACTCCGCTTTCCGCGAGCGGAGCTACGGCCGGCCCCCGATGAATCTGATGAATAATCAGTTTGTGATCAGCGCGCAGAACCACGACCAGGTGGGTAACCGCGCGCGCGGGAACCGTCTCGGAACGCTCACCAGCCCCGGGCGACTGCGCATCGCCGCCGCATTGCTGTTGACCAGCCCGTTCATTCCCCTGCTCTTTCAGGGTGAGGAGTGGGCAGCGAGTGCCCCCTTCCTTTATTTCACCGACCACGAGGACCCGGAGCTGGGCGCTCTGGTCAGTGCCGGGCGGCGCAATGAGTTCACCGCCTTCGGCTGGCCACCCGAGCAGGTGCCCGACCCGCAGGACCCGGCGACCTTCACGGCCTCGATGCTGGACTGGGCCGAGCCGTCAAAGGACGAGCACACGCAGCTGCTCACGTGGTATCGCGCGCTGATCGAGCTGCGTCGTCGGCACGACCTCGGCGCTGCCGAGCGCCCCGCGGTTGAGGCGGACCTCGATGCGACCAGCGGCCTGCTCGGGGTGCGCAACGACCCGGTGTGGGTGCTCGCGAACCTGGGCACCGTGGCGATGTGCGTGGACGTGCGCGGCTACACCATCGCCGCGGCCTGGCCCGAGCGTGCTGCCCGCCGCGATGCACCGGTGCGGGAGCAGCCGGTGCTGACCCCGGACGGGGTACTCGTGCTGGAACGGACTGGCCCGGGCCACCTGGGGTAGCTGATCGGCATGCCCGCGACTTCAGATGGACTTCTGCGGGAGCCGGTGCTCCCCATGGCCCGGGGGCCGCTGTCCGAGACCATGCTCAACGCGCTCAGTGGGCGTCCGGTACGACCGACCAGTTCCGCGCTGGCGGACGCCGACCCCTACGGCGACGATCTGCAGCTGGCGTTGTACTGCGCATATGAGATGCACTACCGCGGCTTCGCCGAGGTGTGCGCGGAACAAGAATGGGATCTCGTCGTACTGGCGTACCGCAAGCTGCTGGAGAAGCGATTCCTGGCCGCGCTGCGGCGCGACGTGCCCGTCGACACCGCGCCGCTGGCGCAGGTCATCACCGAGCTCACAGACGCCGGAGCGGGGACCGGAATCTCCGCGGCACTTGCCCGCCGGGCCGAGTTGTGGCAGCTGCGCGAGCTTGCAGTGCACCGCTGCGTCTATCACCTCAAGGAAGCCGACCCGCAGGCCTGGGTGTTGCCCCGCCTGACCGGTCAGGCGAAAGCCGGGGTGGCGGCGGTGGAGTTCGACGAGTACGGCGGTGGGCGCGCCGTCGCCATGCACGCCGAATTGTTCGCGGCACTGATGCGTGACCTTGATCTCGATCCGACCTACGGCCTCTACCTGGACCTGGTGCCCGGCATCGCCTTGGCAGCCGTCAACTTCATGTCGATGTGCGGGCTGCACCGCAGCCTGCGGGGCGCGCTGGTGGGCCAGCTCGCCACGGTGGAGATCACCTCCTCCCCGGCAGCGGCGCGGATGGCCGCCGCCGTCCGCAAAGCCGGCGGGGGCGCGGACGCCGAGCACTTCTACGCCGAGCATGCCGTCGCGGACTCCGTGCACGAGCACGTGATGCGCGAGGTGATCGAATCCCTGGTGGCGGCTGAACCGGCGCTGGCAGCCGATGTCATCTTCGGTATTCGCGCCTCCAGCTGGATCGACGCACAACACGACCAGCTCATCCTTGCGCGGTGGTCCCGCGGGGAGAGTTCGCTTCGCTCACCCCTGCTCTGACTCCGACGCCAACTCGACGGCGGCGCGTTGGGCCGCCAGCCGACGGTGCGAGCCGTCACAGAGCGGAAACGCCCGGCTGGCGCGGCACGTGCAGATCGCGACGAGGAATCGCTCGACGTACAGCGGCTCCTGACCGGCCACGCTGAGCTGAACTGGTCCGTCGATGAAGATCGGGCCCGCGGGCTCGACAATCACGCGGGTGGGCACCGGTGAGCGCGCGGGTCCCGACCGGCGGCGCTCGCCTTGACCTGATGTCACCACCGCGGCCTACCCCGCGGTCCTGATCTCAGCCTCGGCCGCGGCGCTGGATCGCGTTGCGAGCGATCGCGAACGGCCCCCGGATGGCTCTGGCTGGCGCCGGCTTCCGGGGGCCGTTCACTTCTGGTGCATGGGTCAGGCGGCTTCGAGTTGCCCGCGCAGGTTGTCCAGGGTGCGGCTGAGCAGGCGCGAGACGTGCATCTGGGAGATGCCGAGTTCAGCGCCGATCTCGGACTGGGTCTTGTCCTCATAGAAGCGCATCAACAGCATGCGCTTCTCCCGGTCGGGCAGCTCGGCGATCAGGGGCCGCACAGCGTCACAGTTCACGATCAGTTCCAGGCGGCTGTCGTTCTCGCCCAGCGTGTCGCAGATGGTGAAGGACTCGTCGCCATCGCTGCCCATCGGCGCGTCGAGTGAGAGCGGGGCGAAGGTGTCGTCCGCCGCGATTGCCTCGCTGACCAGCTCGACGGGCAGATCGGCGTGTGCGGCGATCTCCTCCACGCGCGGCTGACGGCCCAGCTCGTGAACCAGTACCTCGCTGGAGGCGCGGATGGCGGCCTTGGTTTCCTGCAGCCGGCGCGGCAGGCGGATCCAGCGACGCTTGTCCCGGAAGTAGCGGCGGATCTCACCCTGCACCGTGGGACGGGCGAAGCTGGTGAAGTCGTGACCGCGCTCGACGTCATAACGCTGGATGGCGAGGACCAAACCCAGGTAACCGACTTGACGGAGCTCCTCAACCTCGACGGCCTTGTTGGCGTACTGCGCCGCCAACCACTTGACCAGGCCGGTATGGCGCAGCACCAGGATCTCCTGGATGCGCTCACGGTCGGCGGGCCCAGCGCCGACCATGGCCTGGAACAGCTCGACGTCGCTGGCGGAGGCGTCGACCGCGGTAACGGGCCGCAGGGCGGAACCCTTGGGTCGAAGGTAGGAGACGTTCGCCGCGGGAAGGGCGAGAGCCGCTGCCGGTGCGGGATTGTGCGGGGGAAAATGCGCGATCGCGCTGGAAGTGCTGTTCATCGTCGGACCACCCGAGATGCACCGAGACCTGAGCCGTTGTGAGACCGGTCCCGTACGCGCCCGCCGTAGCGGCGCAGCCCCACCATGCCACACACCGCCCGGGCCTTGGCAACCCCCGGGTAGGCCAAATACCCACAATTCGGCTCTGTGTCACCGGGCGGTAACTCGGACGGAGCACCTGCGGGGCGGGTTCGGGGACGATGTGCTCGCCCGATTGATGCCCAACGACTCCTTCGACTTGAGCCACTTCTCCAGCGTCATGTCCGCAACGCAATGGTCTAAAGGGGTACTCCGCGGGTAGGCGTGCGCAGATTGATCACGCCGAGCGCCAGGAGAGTAGATCCCATGAGCACCTTGAACGCCATCGCCCTGACGTGCTCCCTGAAGCGCTCCCCGGCGCCGTCGAGTTCGGAGAAGCTCGCCCGCGAGATCCTCAGTGCGCTCGGCGAGCACGACGTCGCCGGCGAGGTGATTCGCGTGGCCGACGCGAACGTGGCCTTCGGCGTCAGCACCGACGAGGGCAACGGGGACGGTTGGCCGGCGCTGCGGGCCAAGATCGTGGCCACCGACATCCTGATCCTGACGCTGCCGATTTGGCTCGGCCAGCCTTCCTCGGTGGCGAAGATGGTGCTCGAGCGCCTGGATGCCGAACTGTCCGAGACGGACGACTCCGGGCGGCCGAGCATGTACGGCAAGGTCGCCGTCGTCGGTGTCGTCGGCAACGAAGATGGCGCCCACCACTGCGTTGCCGAGGTGCTTCAGGGCCTCAACGATGTCGGCTTCACCGCCGCCGCGGCCGCCGGCACCTACTGGGTCGGCGAGGCGATGGGCAAGGTCGACTACCTCGACGCCGGGCCCAAGCCGGAGACGACCGGAGCGGCGACCGCGTCCGCCGCCGCGAACGCGGCGCACCTCGCGCGGCTGCTGCGCGCCGAGCCCTACCCGAAGAGCTGACGGCGCCGCGTCACCAAGCATGCGCGGGCTACGTGCCCAGGACGTGGTCAGGCACCGACCCAGTGGTGCTCCGCCCAGCCTCTCCGGCCCGGACGCTCAGGTGCTGCGCGTCGAGCACGGCGCAGCTGACTTCTACGATGGGCACCCCCGACCGGTGATCGCCGGCAACGGCGGCGAAGGCGGGTGGTGGCCGGTCATGGGGTGGTCGCTCACGCGGCGACTGCGCGCGGCCCTCGGCGCGCTCTCGGTACTCCTGCTGCTCGCCGGCGTCGCCATCGTGCTGGTACTGCGGCAGGCCGACGCGGCGCTGTCGGACCAGACCGAACGCTTCTTCCCGGCCCGGGTCGCGGCCGGTGAACTGCTCACCTCCCTGGTCGACCAGGAGACCGGGCTTCGAGGCTTCAGCATCGCTCAGGACCAGCGGTTTCTGCAGCCCTATCGGGACGGACTTGTCGACGAGCAGGTCGCACGAGCGCAGTTGGAGCGGCTCGTGCGAGCCGAGGATCCGGCCCGCCTCGCCCTGCTCACCCTCGACGCCGCGATCTTGGCCTGGCGCGATCAGTACGCCTCGCTGCGCACTGAGGCCGGCGAGGCGGAGGGTACAGATACCACCATCGAGTTCGGCAGAGAGCTCTTCGAGAAGGTTCGGGCGGCCGACGCGGCCCTCGACCACCAGCTCGCCGATCAGGTGCAGGCTGCGCAACGCGAGCTTGACCGCAACCGTCAACTCGTCCTCGGTGTCCTCGCGCTGATGGCGATCGCAGTCATCGGGGCCGTGGTGGCGCTGCAGCGAGCCCTGCAGATCATGATTCTGCGGCCGATGAGGCGGCTGGGGAAGCAGGTGGCCCGGGTCTCGGGGGGCGAGCATCTGACTCCTATTCACCCTGACGGCCCGCCCGATCTTCGGGAGATGGGAGCCGGGGTCGAGGCGATGCGTACCGAACTAGTGCATAGCCTCGCCGAAATCTCGCACGCGCAGCGCGGGCTCGAGCAGCGGGCGGCCGAGCTGACCCGCTCGAATGCCGACCTCGAGCAGTTCGCCTACGTCGCCTCACACGACCTGCAGGAACCCCTGCGCAAGGTGGCGAGCTTCTGTCAGCTGCTCTCCGAACGCTACGGCGGACAGTTCGACGAGCGCGGTGAGCAGTACCTCGCGCTCGCCGTCGACGGCGCCAAACGCATGCAGCAATTGATCAGCGACCTGCTCACCTTCAGCAGGGTCGGGCGAACGGGTGCGGGCTTCGCGGCCGTGAACCTCACAGCCGCTGCCGCGCAGGCCTGGGACGGGCTGGCCTCGGCGCACGAGGGGGCTGAGCTGGAACAGCTCACCGATCCCGGTGTGCACACGGCGTTTGCAGACGAGCCGTTGCTGGCGGCGTTACTGGCCAATCTGTTCGGCAATGCGCTGAAGTACCGCAGCCAGGACCGGGCGCTGCGGGTGCGCCTCACCGCGACGGTCGAAGCAGACATGCTGCGGGTGAGCGTGGCCGACAACGGCATCGGAATTCCGCCCGAGTACGCCGAGAAGGTTTTCGTGATCTTTCAACGCCTGCATGCGCGCGAGGATTTCGAGGGAACAGGCATCGGTTTGGCGCTGGCCAAAAGAATCGTCGAATTTCACGGCGGGACCATCGGTCTGCGCGAGTCCCCGTTGGGCGGTGCCTGCGTGTCCTTCACCCTGCTGGTGGCGCAGAATGCTTCGCATGTCTGATCTCCTGCCGCCCGCGCCCATCGAGGTCCTGCTTGTCGAGGACGATCCGGGCGATGTGCTCATGACGCGGGAGGCCTTCGAGGACTACAAGATCGCGAACAATCTCTCCGTGGTGACCAATGGTGAGGACGCGCTGACCTACCTGCGCAGGCAAGGACGTTTCACCGACGCGCCTGCGCCCGATCTGATCTTGCTCGACCTCAACCTTCCCCGGCGCGACGGCCGCGAGGTGCTCAAGGAGATCAAGTCGGACGCTGAGCTGCGTCGCATCCCCGTCGTGGTGCTGACCACCTCGGACCGCGAGGAGGACGTACTGGCCTCCTACAACCTGCACGCCAACGCCTACGTGCGCAAACCAGTTGACTTTCACCAGTTCGTCGAGGCCGTGCGCGCGATCGACGACTTCTTCATCACCGTGGTTCGGCTGCCGCAGCGCTGAGCACCCCTCAGCGAGGAACCAGCCAGGAACATTGTCAGAAGGGCCGCTCAGGTGCCGGGAATCACCCGCAGGGATCTGCTGACATTGAGCGCCGCAGCGGCGCTCTCACTCGCCGGGTGCGGCCGCGGCGATGATGACGCTGCGGCCTCCCTGGACCCGAACGCGCTTGAGCCCTTCGTGGCCAGCGCCACCGCCGGTTCCGCGACCGGGCTGCCGCCGCGCGTGGCGTGGGCCTCCACCGCCGACTCGCAGTTCTTCCTCGCGCTCGGCGCCGGGATGAAGCAGGCCGCCGCCGAGCGCGGGTTGGAGTACCTCACGGCGACCTCCGGCAACGACCCCGCCAAGCACGTCAACCACATGAACGACTTCCTCACCCGCGGCGTCGGGGCGATGGCGATGCAGCCGCTGAACCCCGACGCGGATTCGGTGGCGCTGCGCCGGGCCATCGACCGCGGGGTCTGCGCGCAGGGAATCATCACCGCGCCCAGCACGATGCAGGTGGTGGCGAGCCAATACAAGATCGGGTACGACCAGGGCAAAGCAGCGGCCGACTACGTCCGCGCTGAGTTGGGCGGCAACGCCCAGGCGCTGTACTTCAACCTCGACAGCGCCGGGCCGCAGCTGCGCCTGCGTCACCAAGGAGTCCTCGACGGCTTGGCGACGGCCGGCGCAGGGCTGGATCTCGTCAGCGATCTCACGGTGGCTGAGATCAGCGAGTCCTCGGGCTTCAACACCATGAACAGTGCGCTGGCCACCCACCCCGACATCAGAGTCGTGCTTGGCGGGGACACCATCGTCGTCGGGGCCTACCGGGCGCTTGCCGAGTCCGGCAAGCTTCGCGATGACATGTTCATCTCCGGTGTCGACGGTGACGAGGCAGCGCTCAAGCTGATCGCGCAGGACGGTGCCTACAAGCTCAGCATCGCGTTCGCGTGGAAGCTGATGGGCTACGGGCTGGCCCAGTTCGGCGCGGACTGGATCGAGGGCAAGGCGGTGCCGCGCGCCGTGGTGGCCAAGGGTGTTGCGCTCGATTCCCGCGCAGCCATCGAGCGATTTTCTGATGCGAGCTCAGAACCGGCGCCGGTTTTCGCGGACCGTGCCCGCTATGAGGAGTATCTGCCGCTGTTCGGCGTCGTCAGCCACGCCACCCGCCAAACGTTCTGGACCTCGCCCATCGACCCCCCGACCGCCGCCCCGGCAGTGCCATGAGAGCGCCGTGAGGCTGCGCGCTGGAATCATCCGGGTTACACCTCGCTGCTGCGAGGCTCGCGCGCGAGGGCCTCGGTGTGATCCCACAGTTCCTGGCGGGCACTCTGCGGGTCGGTACCGGCCCCGATGAGGTAGGTGGTCGGGCGCGGACGGCGGTCGTGCCAGAACAATCCGCTGCAGGTGGCCGGCTCGGGCGCGCCGCCCAGCCACACGATCGTGTCGGCGCCCTGCTCAGGGGTGCGAATGATCGGGCGCGTGAGCCTGCGAAACAGCGGCATCCAGTTGCGCACCCCCTTGGTGTCGGCCCATCCCGGGTGCATGGCGTGCACCACGACATTCTCGTCCCGTAGACGCTGCGCCCATTGCTCGGTGAGAACCAACTGCTCCCGCTTGGTGCGCGCATAGATCTTCTTGGGCCCGTACTTGGTGTGCTCGGATTGCAGATCGCCGGCCGGGATCTTCTGGTCGTACTGGCCTGCGGAGCTGACGTTGATGACCCGACCCGCCTCGCCTTGGCCCAGCAGCGAGGCGAGGCCGTCGATGAGGATCCAGGGCGCCAGAACATGAGTCGCGAACGTCAGCTCGACACCCTCGGCGGCGTGCGTGCGCTCGTCGGGCATGACTCCGGCATTGTTAACCAGCACGTCAAGACGCGGCTCATCACGGCGCAGCGCCTCGATGAACCGCTGCAGTTCCGACCGGTCGCTCAGATCGCAGGCGACGGGCCGCAACTCGGCCTCGTCGCCGACCTGACGGCGCGCCAGATCGACGGCCTCCTGCGCCCGTGCCTGGTCGCGGCCCAACGCCAACACGGCCGCGCCCAAGCGCGCGAAACCGACGCTGGCCGCGAGGCCGAGACCGGAGGCGGCCCCGGTGACCAGCACGACCTTGCCGTCCATCCGCGGCGGATCTGCCGGCCAGGTCGGCAGCCTTCTGCGGATCGCCAGCCCGACGTTGCCGTAGCCCAGCGCCACGGTGCGGTCCAGGGCGGTGTCGAGCATGGACGAGGCCCGTCGAAGTGCGGAGGTCATGTGCTGGGCATTCCCGGGCGTCCACGAGTCATGCGCACGAGCGGAATGCAACTGTCCGACCTGCATGAAACGGGTGTGGATTGTGGGGGGCGGGTAGGGCAGCCCTTGTGACGAGCACACCTGGCGACGACAGCGAGCACCTGCACGGCTACAGCATCGATACCGAGGATCAGCCCCAGTCCACCGGCGACAGCTCCGCGGACAGCAGCCGGGGGATTCCCGAACCGCTCGATGAGGGTTACTCCCCGCCGGAGCGCTGGTCGGCTGCCCAGGGCTTCGGCAACACCGAGTGGGAGGCCGACCAGGGCGAGAGCCTGGATCAGCGCCTCGCGCAAGAGGTTCCCGACCCCACACCGACCCCCGCCGGGGAGCACGTCGGCGGTGAGGTCGGTACCGAGCGCGCCGGGCGGCTGGTGGAACCCGACCAGAGTGCGCGCACCGACGTCGACCCCGAGCTGTTCGCCGTCGACGTCGGCATCGACGGCGCGGGGGCCTCCGCCGAGGAGGCCGCTGTGCACGTCATCGACGAATCCGTCCCCTACCCCGAAAGGCTGACCTCGTGAATGAGCCGGCGGACAGGCCCCCCGCGCGCGACAACCACGGCCATGTCCTGCCGCAGGAGACCTCGGCCCCCGTCAGACCGCTGGCGGACCTGGCGATCGACACCGGCCTGGCCGCACTGCCCGGCTGGGAGCATCGCGACGCACTGCTGGTGCGTCAGGTGCGAGTACCGGCAGACAGCCGCGACGGCTTGATCGAGGGTGTACGGCACGCTGTGGGCGATGACGGCCGGGTCGCCTTTGTGGACGAGGCTGAGGCAGTGCTGATTCGCCTCGGCGCACAGGGCGCCGTGCTGCCCGCGGACCTGGAGGCTGCGGCGCGTGTCGATGCCGTGCTGAGCGGATCCGGGCGCGACACCGGCACCACCGGTTGACGGCTATGACAGCGCCCCTACGGGTCGACGTGCTGGTGCTCGGCACTGGCAGCGGCGGGGAGAATGTCGCGATCGGGGCGGCTCAGGCGGGGCTGCGCGTGGCAGCCGTCGAGGACAACCTCGTCGGCGGAGAGTGCAAGTACCTGGCGTGCGTGCCCAGCAAGGCCATGTTGCGATCGGCCGAGGTCCGGGCACTGGCGCGGCGCTGGGTCGAACTCGGCGCGGGAGCCTTCGCCCCGCAGATCGGTCCGGACGACCTCGCCTACCGCGTGGCCGTGCGCCGCCGCGACGAGCTCTCGCAGCACCGTGACGACGCCGGCGCCGTGAGCGATCTGGACAAGGCCGGGGTGCGGCTGCTTCGGGGTCACGGACGCATCGTCGAACCGGGCGTCGTCCAGGTCGACGCCCAGCAGGTGCACTACCGCGAGCTGGTGATCGCCACCGGCTCCCGGCCGGTCATCCCCGACCTACCCGGCCTGCATCAGGTTCCGCACTGGACCTCCGATCAGGTGCTCTCCTGCCAGGACCGCCCGGAATCTGTCGTGATACTGGGCGGCGGCGCCGTCGGCTGCGAGATCGCGCAATTCATGGCCCGCTTCGGCGTTCGCACCGCCCTGGTCGACCCCGACGGCCTGCTCGGCAAGGAGGAACCTCGGGTGGTTCGCCTGCTCCAGGAGCGGCTCGCCGCGGAGGTCGAGCTGCACCTGGGAGTCACGGCCGAGCGCGTCGAGCCGCACGAGCAGGGGTTGCGCCTGTTTCTGTCCGACTCCACCACCCTCGAGGCCGCGCGCCTGATTGTGGCCACCGGCAGCGAGCCGCGACTGGCGGGACTCGGGCTGGACGCGCTGGGTCTGGACACGATCGAGGTCGACGAGCGTTGCGTGGTCCGCGGCGCCGAGCACGTGTGGGCCGTCGGGGATGTCACCGCCATCGCTGCGTACACGCACACCGCCAGCTACCAGGCCCGAGTGGTCGTCACGAACCTGACGGGTGGTCAGGCCCGGGTGGTGACGGACGCGATCCCGCGCTCGGTCTATACCGACCCGCCCGTCGCCTCAGTCGGCCTCGACGAGGCCACCGCAAGCGAACGCGGTCTCGACGCGGTCTCGGTCACCGCGACCTTGGACGACCTGCCGCGCGACAACACCGACGGAGACCACGGCGGCCTGCTGGTGCTGACCGCTGATCGCAGCCGCAAGGTTCTGCTCGGTGCCGCCGCGATCGGAGCCCGCGCGGACGAGTGGATCGGGGAGGCGGTGCTGGCCATCCGCGCCGAGATTCCGATCGCCACCCTGCGTGAGGTGGTGCACCCGTTCCCCACGATCTCGACGGTGTACGAGAACGCCTACGCGCAGCTGCTCGATGCCCTCGGCTGAGGGGCACGCCCGCGGGCGCACCCGACCTCCAGCCCCCCGGCAGCCCGGTTTTGCCGCCGCCTGCTGGGGCAGGAGGTGGCGGTGAGCCTTGGGTCAGCATTCCCCGACCAGTCGGCAGCCCCCTGGTACAAGTCCGCCGTGTTCTACGAGGTGCTCATCGGCTCGTTCGCCGACAGCAACAGCGACGGCGTGGGTGACCTGGCCGGGTTGCGCGAGCGCCTGGATTACCTGCAGTGGCTCGGCGTGGACTGCCTGTGGCTGCCGCCATTCTATGCCTCACCACTGCGCGACGGCGGGTACGACGTCGCCGGGTACACCGAGGTGCTGCCGCAGTACGGCACGATCGAGGACTTCACCGCCGTGGTGGACGCCGCGCACGAACGCGACATGCGCGTGATCATCGACGTCGTCATGAATCACACCTCCGATGCGCACCCGTGGTTCCAGGCCTCCCGCAGCGACCCCACCGGGCCCTACGGCGATTTCTACATGTGGGCCGATGACGACAAGGGCTACTCCGACGCGCGCATCATCTTCGTCGACACCGAGACCTCGAACTGGACCTTCGACCCGATGCGCCGTCAGTTCTTCTGGCACCGCTTCTTCTCTCACCAGCCGGACCTGAACTTCGAGAACCCGGAGGTGCACACCGCGATCCTGGACGTGCTGCGGTTCTGGCTCGACCACGGCATCGACGGCTTCCGCCTCGACGCAGTGCCCTACCTCTATGCCGAGGAGGGCACCAACTGCGAAAACCTGCCCAAGACCCACCAGTTCCTCAAGACGGTCCGGGCCATGGTCGACGCCGAGTACCCGGAAACGCTGCTGGTGTGCGAGGCCAATCAGTGGCCAGACGATGTCGTGCAGTACCTCGGCACGGGCGATGAGTGTCACATGGCCTTTCACTTTCCGGTGATGCCGCGGTTGTTCATGGCGGTGCGCCGCGAATCGCGCTACCCGATCTCTGAAGTGATGGCCGCGACGCCGGCCATCCCCGAGGGCTGCCAGTGGGGAATCTTCCTGCGCAACCACGACGAGCTGACTCTGGAGATGGTCACCGACTCCGAACGCGACTACATGTACAGCGAGTACGCCAAGGATCCGCGGATGAAGGCCAACATCGGGATCCGCCGCCGCCTCGCGCCCCTGCTGGAGGGCGACCGTCGACGTCAGGAGCTGTTCACCGCGTTGCTGCTCTCCCTGCCCGGCTCGCCCTTTCTGTACTACGGCGACGAGATCGGGATGGGCGACAACATTTGGCTCGGCGACCGCGACGGCGTGCGCACTCCGATGCAGTGGACCCCGGACCGCAACGCCGGGTTCTCCGGCGCCACCCCTGGGCGCCTGCTGTTGCCGCTGATCATGGACCCGGTGTACGGCTACCAGGTGACCAACGTCGAATCGCAGACCGCGGCGCCGATGTCGCTGTTGCATTTCACCAAGCGGATGCTGGAGGTTCGCAAGGCCAACCCGGCCTTCGGCCTGGGCACCTTCACCGACCTGGGCGGCTCCAATCCGAGTGTGCTGACGTTCATCCGCGAACACCGCTATGCCACCGACGCCCCGCCGGGCGGTCACGGGATCGGCGCCCCGGGCCAGCAGAGCCAGGACATCGTGCTCTGCGTGAACAACCTCTCGCGCTTCGCGCAGCCGGTCGAGCTGGACCTACGCCGCTATGCCGGGCATCGTCCGATCGAGCTCTTCGGCGGGGTGCCGTTCCCGCCGATCGGTGAACTGCCCTACCTGCTCACGGTGCCTGGATATGGCAACTACTGGTTCCGGCTCGATCCCCCCAGCGATCGCGCAGATAACAGCGGCCCACCCCGGGTAGGGGCACACGCATGACACCGGAGGATCTGGCGCGCTGGATGTCCGAGCAACGGTGGTTCGCGGGCAGGGGCCGCACGTTGGAGCGGCTGGACCGGTACGAGATCGCCACGCTCAGTACCGATCCGCTGGTGCGCCTGGACGCCATCGAGGTCGACTACTCCGACGGCGGATCGCACACCTACCAGGTACCGGTCACCTATCGCGAGCACGCTCCGCCGGAGCTCGCTCATGCCCTGATCGGACACGGCGAACCCGGTCCGGACGGCGCGCCCCTGTTCGCCTATGACGCGATGCACGACAAGGCGGCCACTCGCGCCTGGTTGCTCGCCATGTCGGGCGCGAGGGCGCAGAGCAGCCTGCGGTGCCAGGTGGAAGGCGACGCCGCGCTACCCACCGGCGAGGATTCGACGGTGCTGTCCGGCGAGCAGTCCAACACCACGGTGGTATTCGGCGAGACCACGATCCTCAAGGTGTTCCGGCGCCTCTCCGGCGGGCTCAACCCGGACGCCGAACTTCTGCACGCCTTGCACGAGGCCGGCAACGCCTTCGTGCCCCGGCTGCAAGGGTGGGTGGACGGCTCCTGGACATCACCGCAGGGAACCCTCAGCGCGACCCTTGCCCTGGCGACCGAGTTTCTCCCGGGCGCCAGCTCCGGCTGGGACCTCGCGCTGAGCAGTGTGCGCGGGCTGCTGGCCGACCCGGGCAACGACCCCGGACGCGCCGGCGGCGACTTCGGTGATGAGGCCAGGCGCCTGGGTGAAGCCACCGCGAGCGTGCACCTAGACCTGGCCCGGATGCTGGGCACCGACACCGTCGACTCACATGTGGCGGCCGGTGCGCTCATTGAGCGCCTTGGCGTCGCGGTCCTCACCGCACCCGACCTCGAGCCTTTCGCCGACGCGGTGCGCGAGAACTACAACCGCCTCGCCGAGCGTGGCGAGAAGATCGCCGTGCAGCGGGTGCACGGCGATCTGCACCTGGGTCAGGTTCTGCGCATCCCGGCCGGGTGGCGCATCCTCGACTTCGAGGGCGAACCCGGGACCCCGACCGAAGAGCGTCGCGAACTGCAGAGTCCGCTCAAGGACGTCGCTGGAATGTTGCGCTCGTTCGACTACGCGGCGCAGCACCTGCTGGGTAACGCCCTGCCCGGTTCTGGTCACAGGCCCGCGGACCAGGAGACTGCAGCCGCCTGCGCGGCCGCGTGGGCCACGCGCAACCAGCAGAAATTCTGCGCGGGCTACCGCGGCGTCGAGGGTGCACCGCAGAGCGACGAGCAGGTCCTACACGCGTTTCTGCTCGACAAGGCGGTTTACGAAGTGGTTTACGAAATGCACCACCGCCCTGACTGGCTCGCCGTTCCGCTGGCCGCGGTGCAGCGATTGCTCGACGACGCCGCCCTGATGCAGGCGCCCTGATAGCTCTGGGTCTGGCGGCCCAGATGAGAGCACCGCCGCTGCGGGACGGGCGTCCTCGCGGAGGCGGTGTTCTATATAAGTGACGGTTCGTCAGCTTAGTTGCTGGCGCTCGACTTTCAGGCCGGCCTCACGCAGATGCCGGGCGCCGTCGGCGCATTCGGCCCGGACCTGATCGGTCATGGACCGCCACCCGGCATAGTACCCGTCGTCGAACTCCTCGATGACCTGAAAGGTCCAGCGGCCCTCCAGCACGTCGCGGCCGTAGATCCGCGAACGCACCTCGCAGGCCAGGTCCGCGCGGCCAGCCGCCTCGAGCTCAGCCAGCACCTGATCGAGCATCCCGTCCGCGTGGCCGATCAGCTGGTGCAGCGTGTACGGGTGACCGCGCGCCCGTTCGACGTACTCCAGTGCCTCCCCGAGGTGGTGCGCGGCGAGCACCCCGGCGTCGGGGTGCACCCCGCGCCCGACCTCGACGCCCTGGGGTGTCAACGACGCACTCATGCCGGCAGGACTGGAGCCGGGAAGCGTTCCCACACGCGGTGCGCGGCCAGCAGCGGGATCAGCGCGGCGACCCCCGCCTCGCCGGAGCCCGCCTCGACGATGCCCGGACCCGCCGGGTCCGCGTCCGCGCCCAGCAGGGTGCTCGCTGCGACCTCGACGCAGGCGATCGCCTTGCAGTGCCGCAGCGCCTCGCTCACGAGCAAGGTGATGCGCGGGTCCGCCGCGGCGGGCGCCCCGGCTTTGGCGCCTGGCGCCGGGTAGGCATCGGGCGCGGGCGGCGTCGATCCGAGCAACAGCACCGCGTCGAACTCCACCGAACGGGCGGTGGCGTAGCTGCGTTGCACCTCCAGTTGCGGGCCACCGGAGGCGCCGAGGCGGCCGCCGTGCGGGGCGACGATCAGCGGGGTCAGTCCGGCGGCCAGCGCGGCCTCGCGAATCCTCGTCAGCTCCGCGACCGCAGCGTCCGCGCCGACGATGATCCCCAGGGTGCGCCCGGCCACCGGCCACTGCTGACCGATTTGGCTCAGTGCCGCGCTGAGCGTGACCTTCCCGGCCGGCTCGGTGGGCTTGGGTGCGGGCAGCCCGAGACCGGCCGCCACCTGCGCGCACAGCGCCGGGTCGATGTTGGCGATCGCGACCAGGGCACGTTCCTTGATGGCCTGCTCGTAGACCTTGCCGAGCTCGAAGGTGTACGCGGCGGCCACGTGCGCCTGCTCGACGGGGCTCAGGCTCGCGTAGAACATCCGGGGCTGGCTGAAGTGATCGTCGAACGAGGCGGGCTTTTCACGGCCGAGGACGCCGGACGGGATCGTGCGCATCGCCTCGGTGAGGGCGCCCGGATCGCCGTTGGCGGTGAACGGGCACCCGCCGTCCAGAGAGTTGGGCTTGTACGGCGCTACCCCGCCGTGCACGGCGCTCTGGTGCGCGCCGTCGCGGTGCATCGAGTTGACCGCCACGTGCGGACGGTTGATCGGCAGCTGGTTGAAGTTGGGCCCGCCCAAGCGCGAGAGCTGGGTGTCGAGGTAGGAGAAGTTGCGCGCGGCGAGCATCGGGTCATCGCCGTGATCGATGCCCGGGGGGACGTGCGCGGTGCAGAACGCGACCTGTTCGACCTCGGCGAAGTAGTTCGTCGGGTTGGCGTTGAGCGTCATCAGTCCGACGGGCTGCACCGGGGCCAGTTCTTCCGGAACCAGCTTGGTGACATCGAGCAGATCGATACCTTCGAACATCTGCTCCGGGGTGTCCTCGAATGCCTGGATGCCGAGCTCCCACTGCGGGTACGCGCCGGCCTCGATGGCGTCGAAGAGGTCGCGGCGGTGAAAGTCCGGGTCGAACCCGCCGAGCATCTGCGCTTCTTCCCAGACGAGGGAATGCACGCCCGCCTTGGGCTTCCAGTGAAACTTCACCAGCGTCGTCGAGCCGTCGGCGGCGACCAGGCGGAAGGTGTGCACGCCGAAACCCTCCATGGTGCGCAAGGAGCGGGGAATGCCGCGGTCGGACATGTTCCACAGCGTGTGATGGGTGGCCTCGGTGTGCAGGGAGACGAAGTCCCAGAACGTGTCGTGCGCGGACTGCGCCTGGGGGATCTCCCGGTCCGGGTGCGGTTTGGCCGCGTGCACGACGTCGGCGAACTTGATGCCGTCCTGGATGAAGAACACCGGCATGTTGTTGCCGACCAGGTCCCAGTTGCCTTCGGCGGTGTAAAACTTCACCGCGAACCCCCGGGTGTCGCGGGCGGTGTCGGCCGAACCGCGCGAGCCCAGAACGGTGGAGAAGCGGGTGAACACCGGGGTCTCGACGCCGTCGGCGAACACGTGCGCGCAGCTCATGGCGGCGGCGGTTCCGTAGGACGTGAACGTGCCGTGCACGCCGACACCGCGGGCGTGAACGACGCGCTCCGGGATGCGCTCGTGGTCGAAGTGCATGATCTTCTCGCGCAAGTGGAAATCGTTAAGGACCGTCGGGCCACGCGGGCCGACCCGCAGCGAATGGTCCGTCTCACGCAGCCGCACCCCGGTGGAGGTGGTCAGATACTTGCCCTGCTGGGAGGCCCACGTTTGCGGTAGGTCGGCGTCGCTGCCCGTGGGCGACACCGGTTTGGGGGCGCGCTGGTCCGGTTTGGGCAGCAGGGGGAGGCGCGCGGTGGTCGGCTCGGCGAGCGGGACCGGCTCGGACCCGGGAACCCCCGGTGCGGCCGGGGCGGTGGGCGGGGTTGCGGGGGCCATGGTGTCTCCATCGGCAGCTGGGCGGCTTGGTGGTTCCTGCTGCCCTACCCACGTCGGCGCGCGTGCAACAGCGACGCGGCGTCAGATCTCCCGCTGCGGAAGGCCGATGGTCGTGGGGGATGTCATCCCCCACGACCATCGGCGCGGCGTCAGATCTCTTGCTGGGCAAGGGGATGCACGGCCGGCCCCTCCAGTACCTCGCCGTCGACGCCGAAGCGCGAGCCGTGACACGGACAATCCCAGCTGGTCTCGGCCCCGTTGAAGCGCAGCAGACAACCCAGGTGGGTGCAGCGGTTGGAGACGGCGTGCAGCGTGCCGGTGGCGTCCCGGTACACCCCCGTGCGCCGGTGTCCGCGGCGCAGCACCCCGGCGCAGCCGGGGCCCAGCTCGGAAACGTCGTTGAGGTCTCCCGGACGCAGCCGGTCACCCACCAGCTCGGCGGCGACCTTACCCAGCAGGTGGGCAAGCGAGGGCGCGGCCCGCGGGCTCAGCCGGGTGGGAGTGAACACCGTGGCCACCTCATCATCTGCCCGGCCCATGATGCGGTCGGCGATGATGCGCGCGGCGATGGTTCCGGTGCTCAGGCCCCACTTGCCATAGCCCGAAGCCACCCAGAGCCGCTCGCCGCCGGGGACGTAGGCCCCGATCACCGGTAGGAGGTCGAAGCTGACGGCGTCCTGCGCCGACCAGCGATAGGTGACCTCCTCGACGTCGACCCAGGCGCGCAAATCCGTTGCCAGCTTCTCGAAGCGGTCCGGTCCTACTCCGCGGGCGCCGGCGCTGTGGCCTTCCCCGCCGAGGATCGCGAGCGAATCGACGGCGGCGAAGGAGCGGGTGTTGACACCCGCGGTGATCGCCAGGCATTGCGGCGCCGGCCCGCGCAGGGTGCCCGCCACGCAGTAGGAACGCTTGGCCTCCAGCCGGGCGAAGTACGCGCCGCGATCGAGCATCGGATAGTGGCTGGCGACCACCACGTGCTCGGCGCTGATGTGCGCGGCCGGCGTGCGCAGCGTCCACCGTTCGCCTTTGGCGGCGCCCAGCACGGTGGTGTTCTCGTGGATGCGGGCGCCGGCGGCCTCGGCGGCAGCGGCCAGCGCCCGGATGTAGCGGACGGGATGCAGCGTGAGCTGGTCGGCCAAGCAGACCGCCGTCCGGCAGGGCAGTGGAGAATCCACGCCGGCCGCGCTGAACACGTCCAGCCCGGCTTGTTTGGCCGCAGCAAACTCACGCTCGACCCTCGCCACCTCGAGCGCCGTTGCGGCGACCGTGGCGGCCGGGCGACGGGAGAGCCCGCAGTCCGGGGCGTGCCGGCCCGCGAGGGCGGCCACGAGTTCGACGCCGGCCAGCGACGCTCGCGCGTAAACCGCCGCCGTCGCGCTTGCGTAACGTTTGGTCAGCTCGGAGTAGATCGTGCTCTGCAAGGCAGTCACCTTGGCGGTGTTGGCCCCGCTCACCCCGCTCGCCACGGTTGCCGCGTCGCAGACCACCACGTCGAGTCCGGCCTCGGCCAGCAGCAGGGCCGTGGTAACGCCGGTGATTCCCCCGCCGATCACCGCCACCTCGGCACGCAGGTCACCGAGCGCCGAGGCCCGGGTGGGGGCGGGTTCGGTGAGCCAGGGGCTTTGCGGCGTCGCTACCGAGGGCGGTCGGGTCATGATGCTGCTGTACCCGCAGTGCGCGGGTACACGCGCTGTTTGAGCGAGTTACATCTGGGTAGACACGGCCGGCGGCCCGCCCGGGGCCTCTCCTGTAGCGGCGGTGTGCCCATGACGATCACTGAGTCCTTGACCGACTCTGTTGCCGAGGCCTCCGTGCCCGAGCGCACCGACGTCAGCGCGGCGCTGGCCCTTTCCATCGGCCGCCGCGCCCAGCAACTCGGGGTTCGCGTGGCAGTCGCGGAGTCCCTCACCGGGGGCATGGTGTCGGCGGCGCTGGCCAAGTCCGTGGACGCCGCTCAGTGGTATGCGGGCGCCATCGTGGCCTACGGCTCCGATATCAAGCATGCGCTGCTCGGCGTGCCGAGCGGGTCTGTCGTTTGCCCGGAGGCCGCGCTGGCCATGGCCTCGGCCGTCTCCCGGCTGCTGGATGCCGAGTACGCCATCTCCCTTACCGGCGCGGGTGGCCCCGACCCGCAGGATGGGATGGCACCGGGCACGGTCTTCGTCGGCGTCGCCGTCCCCAGCGGGTGCAGCGAGCGCCGCCTCGACTTCGACGGCGATCCGGTGCACGTGTGCCGACAAGCGGCCTGGAGTGCTCTCGCGGCGCTGGATCACGCCCTGGAGCGAGCGCAGTCGAACGCGCCTTGAAGTTAGCTGCCTACGCCGATGGTCGTGGGGGATGTCATCCCCCACGACCATCTCCGAGCCCGTTTCGCGCAGCTTTCGCGGTTGTGACGGCTGACAGGCAGTCCGGCCAACATGCGGCCCCGGAGGTCAGGAGACCAGCGCGCCCAGCGCCTTCTTGAGCGCGCTCGGCTGCGCGGGATACCGAGGGGCCTGTGGCCGCATCGCGATCATCTCGGCGCCGATCTCGCCCAGCGTCTTGCGCCCCAGCGCCTCCCGCACCTGCGGAAACCAGTTCTCTTCCTCCTCCTGGATGTGGTGCTCGACGTTCTCGATCAACACCGTGGTCTTGGCGACGAAGCGCTCGTCCGTGGGCCGCATCACGGCCAGTTCGGTGCACAGCACCTCGGCGACGTGGTGCTCCTCGAAGGATTCCAGAACTTCCGACTCGACCGCCGGGACCAGAGCGCGCACCCGCGGATACATGCACTCGTTCTCCAGATACGTGTGCACGGTCAGCAACTCGATGATCTTGTCGACGAGATCGCCTTTCTTACCCGTGGCGTTCTCGCCGGCGGCTTCGAAGGCGCGGAACAACCGGCGCAGTTCCTTGTGGTCCTCACGCAGAATGACGATGGCGTCGCTGGACATAAGTGGCTCCTGACAAGTGTCGGGCGCGAGCATCGCGCCGTACTCCCAGAACTGCCCACTTTCGCGCCGTCGATGCCCTGCGGGCCCGCTGCGGCCGCGCGCACTCAAGCGGCCAGCGACTCGACCGGCTCGATCACGCGCCCGGTCGGCAGCGCAGCCGGTGCAAGGGCCCGCCCCCGGACGACGACGAGTTCCTCAATGTCCTGGTCGGCCTCGATCAACCCCTGCGCCCGCAGCCATCCGGCTCGGGAGCGCATGACGGGACCGAACGGGATGAAGGCGCGATCGATGACGGCAGCGTCCAATCCCCGACGCTGTAGCTGCTGCACGGTTTGGCGCGCGTTGCACAGCTCCGAGTGCACGAGCAGCAACACACCGCGGGCGCTCAGATGCTTGGGCGCACGCTCGCAGATCTGGTCAAGGATCTCGCGCCCGTCGATGCCCGCATCCCAGGCGACGGCGCTGCTGTGCCGTACCCGCGCCGTGACGCTCGGCACGTACGGTGGATTGGCCACGATCAGATCGAAGCGCCGACCGGCGACCGCATCGAGCAGATGACCGCGGCGGACCCCCACGGGCGCCTTGTGCAGCCACGCGTTCAGTCGCGTGGACATTACGGCGCGTCGGCTGATGTCCACCGCCGTCACCGCCACGTCCCGCTGATGCGCAAGGCCGACAGCGATCCGCCCGCTGCCGGTGCAGATGTCGAGCACGGCGGCGCGCTCGGGCATCGGATGCGCGAGCGCTGCGGTCAACAACAATTCGGTGTCCGTCTGTGGGGCGTACACCCCGGGCATTCGCAGTATCAGCACCGATGCGAATTACCCGCCTGACGTGCTCTCAATCCCAGGTAATTTCACCGATCACCCGCGCATGGCCCGGGTCACCTCGGGCAGCAGCGCGACATGAAAGCACCCACCTGGCAAGGCAAGCGCGACGTTCGCACGTGCACCGCTGGCTCGACGAGCTGCTGCCGGTGGTCGGCGGCGATGGGGACCCGCTGGGGCTGGAGGATTTTGCCAGCCACCGTGTTCCCCTGAATGAGGCCCCGCAGGCCTACGAGATGTTCCAGAAGAAGACCGACAGTTGCCTTAAGGTCGTCCTCCAACCCTGACGAGTCGTCAGAATTTGGGGAACGTCGGTATCGCAGCGCTTCACGGCGGCGCAGAGTGTCCGCTTTCATCCGGGCGGTTTTCCCTACGGCTGCGGGTGTGCGCGCGCGATCCGGGGTAGGAGCACAGCGGCACCACCCACCGTCTTAAGGAGATCCGCATGAGCGAGATTCAGACCGTCGACATCCAGGTACCGATCAGCACCGCCTACAACCAATGGACCCAGCTCGAGCAGTTCCCGCAGTTCATGGGCGGGGTCGAGGAGGTCGTCCAGACCGACGACACGCACAGCCGTTGGCGCACCAGGATCCTCGGCGTCGAGCGCGAGTTCGACACCGTCATCACCGAGCAACTCCCTGACGAGCGCATCGCGTGGACAACCACGCACGGCGAGACCGAGCAGGCCGGCGTGGTCACCTTTCACCGCCTCGATGAGAACCAGACGCGCGTGACCGTGCAGATGGACATCGAGACGAGTTCCATGCTGGAGACCCTGGGCGTCAAGAGTGGAATCGTCTCCCAGCGCATCAACTCCGACTTGATGCGTTTCAAGGAGTTCATCGAGTCGCGCGATTCCGAGACCGGCGCGTGGCGCGGGAAGGTCGAGCGTCCGCAGCCGTGATCCGCTACCAGCGCCAAGGAGATGCGCCATGCCGGCAGGTTCCAGCCCCAAGCGCGAACGGCAGTACGAACACATCAAGGACGGATTGACCAAGCGTGGCAAGAGTGCGGAGGTCGCCGAGGAGATCGCCGCGCGCACGGTGAACAAGGAGCGTGCCCGAGCCGGGGAGTCCAAGACCGCGAGCCGAAGTTCAACGCACGACATCTCCTCCGGCCGTCGCGGTGGCCTGCGCTCGCACCGCGGTGCGGGCGGACGCACCAAGGCTCAGCTGTACAACGAGGCCAAAAACAAGAACATCAAGGGACGCTCGACGATGACCAAGGCCGAACTGGCGCGCGCCGTCGATCGCTGAGTCCGGACCTCTCTCGGTGCGAGGTGGCGCCCCCACCCCTGGGCACGTCACCGCTCTGCGCGGCGAAACCTTTCGCGGCGCCATAGGGACGGCGTGCCCCACGAGGGGGCGCCGCCTCGCACCCCCCCTATCCCCGCGACGTCCCAGGGGGGTCTTGGCCGCCGGGCGCCTACGATGGGCGTGCCCGCGGCGGGCGCGGAGGTCAGGCAGGGAGCGCCATCGTGACCAGCAATGTCCGAGCCGACATGGACGACGTCGACTGGGCGGCCACCCCGCTCGGCCCACGCTCCGCTTGGCCGCAGAGCCTGCGCACGACCGTGGAGATCATGCTCACTTCGCGGTTCTCCATGTGGATGGCCTGGGGACCTCAACTGACCTTTTTCTGCAATGACGCCTACCGGCGCGACACCCTGGGGGAGAAGTATCCGTGGGCGCTCGGACGCCTCGCGAGTGAGGTATGGGCCGAGATCTGGGCCGACATCGGCCCGCGGATCGACAGCGTGCTCGCGACCGGGGTGGCCACCTGGGACGAGGCGCTGCTGCTGTTCCTGCACCGTTCGGGGTACCCCGAGGAGACCTACCACACCTTCTCCTACAGTCCACTCGCCGACGACGAGGGCACTGTCGCGGGCATGCTCTGCGTGGTCATGGAGGACACCGAGCGGGTGATCGGCGCCCGCCGGATGCAGACGCTGCGCGATCTGGCGGCGGCGACCGCGTCGACGCTCACCGTGAACGAGGTGTTCGCCGAGTCCTGCGATGAGCTCGGACGCAACCGCATGGACGTTCCGTTCGCGCTCTTCTATGCCCGCACCGATGCCGCCGGCGCGGCGACGGGCGGCGAACTCAAGCCCGGCGCGGGCGGTACGGCAGAGCTGGCGTGTGCCGTCGGCTTGGACGACGATCACCCTGCCGCACCACAGCAGATCGACCTTGCAGGCGAGGCCCCGCTCTGGCCGCTGACCGCGAGCGAGGTCGTCGTGGACCTGGACGTTCGCTTTGGTGAGCTGCCCCGCGGGGACTTGCCGGCGGCGCCTGACAAGGCTCTGGTTCTGCCGCTGCGCACCGCACCCGGGCGGGCCACCCACGGATGGCTCGTGCTGGGCCTGAACCGGTTCCGCCCCCTGGACGAGGCTTATCGCACTTTCATCAACCTGGCCGTGGCTGAGGTCAATGCGGCCGTCGACAGCGCCGCGGCCATCGAGGAGGAACGCCGGCGGGCGACGGCGCTGGCCGAGCTGGACGCGGCCAAGACCCGCTTCTTCACCAACATCAGCCACGAGCTGCGCACCCCGCTGACCCTCATCCTCGGGCCCGCCGCCGACATGTTGCACGACGGCGCTGCGCCGCTGCCCGAACGCCAGCGCCGGCGGGCGGAGATGGCCCTGCGTAACGGCGAGCGACTGCTGGGCCTGGTGAACACCCTGCTTGACTTCTCCCGCATCCAGGCCGGGCGCGCCCGCTGCCGCCGCCAGAGCACCGACCTGGCGCGCTACACCGCGGAACTGGCCGCCATGTTCGAGTCGGTCATTACCTCCGCCGGGCTCTCGTTGACCGTCGATGCCCCGCCGCTCACCTCGCCCGTCACCGTCGACCGGGAGATGTGGACCAAGATCGTGCTCAACCTGCTTTCGAACGCGCTCAAGTTCACTTTTGACGGCGGCATCGCCGTCGAGCTGTGCCAGCTTGACGGCGAGTTCGAGGGCAGCCCGCACGTCGAACTACGGGTACGCGACACCGGGATCGGGATCGAGCCCGCCGAGCAGGCGCACCTGTTCGAGCGCTTTCACCGCGTTGCGGGCGCGCGCTCACGCACTTTCGAGGGAACCGGCATCGGGCTGGCGCTGGTCGCCGAACTCGCTGAGCTGCACGGCGGCGCGGTGAGTGTGGAGAGCGCCCCGGGGGTCGGCAGCACCTTCGCCGTGCGTATCCCCGCGACAGGGGAGCTGACGGACACCCACGACGATCCCGGCGAGTCGGACGAGGATGCGCCGGCGACCGCGGCGCGCTTTCTGGAGCAGGCCCAGCGTTGGGTCAGCGATGCCCGCACCGCCAGCAACGACGCCGGCCAGGACCCGTCGACCTCCCGTGAGCGCGTCCTGCTTGTCGACGACAACGCCGACATGCGCACGTTCCTCCTCAGCCTGCTCAGCGACCACTACGACGTCGAGGCCGCCTTCGACGGCCTCGACGCTCTCACTAAGGCCCGCGCGCGAGCGCCCGACCTCGTGCTGACCGATGTGATGATGCCCAACCTCGACGGCTTCGGCCTGCTCAAAGCCCTGCGGGCCGACGAGGCACTGCGCGAGGTGCCGGTGATCATGGTCTCCGCGCGCGCCGGGGAGGACGGGGTCAGCGCCGGCCTGGAGGCCGGCGCCACCGATTACGTGCTCAAGCCGTTCTCGGCCCGTGAGCTGCTGGCCCGGGTACGGGCCACTCTGGACCTGGACCGAAGCCGCCGCGAGGGCGCCCGGACAAGTGCCGCTATCGACCTGCTCGACCGCGGTCAGCAGGTCGCCAGGATCGGATTCTGGAGCATCGAGGTCGAAAGCGGGGCCACAAGTGTGAGCTCTGGCCTGCTCGACATGCTGGGGATGACTGCCCATCAGGTCACCGAACTCGGCTTCGAGGCTTCGATTCGAGCGGCCGTGCACCCCGAGGACCAGCACCTGGTGCTCGAGGCGATCGAGGCCGGCATCCGCGGGGAGCCGATGCTCTACACGGTCCGCCTGGTCCAGGCCGGCAAGGACGAGGTGCTGTGCAAGGTGCTCGCCGAGGTCGAGTTCAGCGCCGGCCAGGCACGAGTCATTCACGGCTTCGCGCAGGCCGTCACCCGCGAGGGCACCTGAGCTTCGACGAGTGAGCTATTCGGGCGGGCCCGGCATGGGCTTGATGAAGGCAGCCAGCACGGTCGAGCCGTCGACCGGGGACTGTGACGGGGCGCCGATCGAGCACACCCAGACCCGGTGCCCGTCACGGTGGCGCAATGGAACCTCCGAGACGGTGCCCTTGCGCTCCAGCCAGCGCATCGCCGCCTCGTCGCAAAGCGCCCGCCCGGCCGGATCCTGCTCCGCGCTCGGGAACCAGGGGTAGGGCGGCGGGTAGGGCACGTCGCCGGGCCCGTATCCGGTGATGCGTCCCCACGCCTCGTTGACCTCCACGACCTGGCCGTTGGCGTCGGCGACCGCAACGCCGTCGGTGAGGAAGTCGAGCACGACGGGGCGCCAGCCCAGCTCGGCCTCGCGGGCCTTGGCCCGGGCGAGCACATTGCCGAGACGGGCGAGCAGATCAGCGCCGGTGAACGGCTTACTGACGAAGTCATCCGCCCCCGCGGACAGGGCCGCGACGCTGGCGCCTTCGCGGGCCGACAGCATCACCACCGGCACCGCGCGCAGCAGCGGATCGGCACGTAACGCCGTCAGCAACCGGGCACCGTCCAGCCCGGGCATCATGACATCGGCCAGGATCACGTCGGGCACCTGCGCGCGGGCCAGTTCTAAGGCCGCCCCGCCGTCGACGGCGAAGGCCAGCTCGTAATCTGCGCGGAGCAGTTCGGCGAGATAGCCGCGAAGATCGGCGCTGTCCTCGGCGATCAGCAGCCGCGGGAGATCCTCGCGCAGCTCACCGCTCGAGACCGGGACCCCCGCCGTCCATCCCGCGGCCTCCTGCAGGTACGGAGCGGCCGCTCGCTGCGCGTCCGGGACGTGCGGGGAGCGCCGCGCCGCCGCCATCCGGCCGTACGGCAGGCGGACGACGAACGTGGACCCCTGCCCAGGCGTGGAGGTCACCGACACCTCACC
>JBQTII010000108.1:0-8707 GCA_052388275.1 Sporichthyaceae bacterium
ATGGGGATGCCGTGCATGGGGATGCCGTGCATGGGGATGCCGTGCATGGGGATGCCGTGCACGAGGATGCCGTGCACGAGGATGCCGTGCACGAGGATCCGGCCCCGGCCCGCCCGGCCGTGGTCGCCGAACTGGGCTGGGACTGCGCGGACTCCTACCTGCGGGCCACGCTCGCCGACGACGAGGACACCGCGCCGCACGCAGCGCTGCCCGCTCCGCGGCGCCGACGGGCGCCGGTCGCGATGGCGGTGCTTGCCCTGCTGCTCGGCGGCGGCGCGGGCGCCGTGGTGTTCGCCGGGGACCCTGGGGCCGAATCCGCCCGGCCCAGCCGCACGCTGGAGGTGGCTCCGCTGCCCTCCTCCAGCGCTGGGCGCTCCGAGCGGACGGAGGCCGGCGAGCGGGCGAGCGCCGCGGCGCCGGCCGCGGCGCGGCGCACCACCGCAGGCGTCCCGGCGCGGACGGCGACCAAGACCAGCACAGCCCGCGCCGCGCTCGCGCCGTCGACAACCGCGCCCGCCGCGACCCGGCGGGCCAGCCCCACGCGGTCCGCCGTCGCCCCGGCGCCGTTGCCGTCGGGTCCGTTGGAGACCGGGATCCGCCCCGCCTCCCCGCCGCGCATGGTCGCGCCCGCGGAGCCCTCGGCGCCGCTGCAGGACAGCACACAGCCGCAGGACGCCGAGTCGGGATCGGTCGAGACCGCGCCGACCGGCCCACCGGCCGCGGTCGCCACCCCGCCCGCACCACCGGGCCCGGCAAGTGAGCCGCCGCCGGCTCCGCAGGCCCCGACGGCCGGCTGACGGCTGATCGCCGAGGCCCTTAGCCGCCGAAGGCCCTTCCGCCACGGGGGAAGGGCCTTCGGTCTGCCTGGCTGCTTGCGCAGACCTCGAGGTCAGCCGAGCAGGTCGCCGGTGTCGAGCACGCCGTCGAGGTCGAGCAGGTCCGAACCGAGCAGGGCGCCCGAGCCCAGCATGCCGTCGAGGTCGAGCAGCGCGTCCTCGCCGAGGGCCGGGGCGAGCTGCAGGATGACGTCCTCGCCGAGCAGACCGTCGACGTCGGTGACGTTGCCGCCCGCCAGGAGCTCGTCGAGCGTGCCGGTACCGAGCGCGGGCAGGCCCAGCTCGGAGAGGCCGCCGGATCCGAGCACCGGCAGCATCTCCAGGTTCGGCAGCGTCATGCCCTCGCCGAGAATCCCGCCGCTGAGCAGGTTGGCCTGGCCCAGCAGCGCGTTGGCGGTGAAGTCGACCTGGGTCTGCACGTCGGTGACCGCGTCGGCGGCCACGATGCCGAGCCCGAACGGCAGGTTCGCGGCCACCTCCGCCACGTTGGTGCCGCCAGCGAGCGCGCCCTGCCCGGCGGTGTTGAGGTCCTCGCGGGCCTGCTCGAGCGCGACCTGCGCGTCGCTCACGATCCCGGCGTCCCTTGCATCACCCAGCACCCGCGCGCCCGCGGCACTCGCAGCGGCAGCGGTGGCGTCCACGGAGATGGTCGCGGCCTCGACGGCGTCATCGATCGCCGGCTGCAGATCCTCGACCACACGCTGCCCGTCGACCGCTTCGCTGACAATCCCCAGGAGATCGGGAACTGCCACCGACGCCGCTGCGCCGACCTGAAATTCGATGTTGTCGTTCACGAGAATTCCCCCAGCTGTCCGATATGCCGCGGTCGCGGCAGGTACTCCCCTCGCGGGGCGAATGGAGCGCTCAACGGGAAGGAAACTGAAACCGCTGGGCCCATGTGAACCCTAGGTGCCAGCGGGTCTCAAGATCATTAGTGGGAGTCCAATCGAGGGAATCAATTCGGACAGAACACGCAAGTGACATCGCTCGACGCACGCATTCGCGCAACAAACAGCGATGGCCCCACTCCATGCGGAGTGGGGCCATCAGAGGCTGCGCCGAATCAGATCGGCAGGATCTTGTCCACGCCGTCGAGCACCTCGGGCAGGACGCTGTCGTTGCCGCCGAGCAGCAGCGGGGTGTCGAGGGCGTCCACGATGTCGGCGATACTGTCGTCGAGCAGGCCGCCACCACCGGCGCCGCCACCGCCACCGGCGCCGCCACCACCGCCGAGCAGGCCGCCGCCGAGCAGGCCGCCGGTACCGAGCAGGCCGCCCGCGCCGGTCAGCACGTTGAGGGTGTCGAGGTCGACGAGCTCGTCGTTGAGCTGCAGCAGGCCGGAGTTGACGTTGTTGCCGTCACCGTCGATCTGCACGTTGTCGTTGCCCCGCTGCTGCTGGTTGTCGTCGCCCACGATGGCCTGGCCACCACGGTCGGCGACCGCGTTGCCGTCGCCCTCGACGTCGATGCCGCCGCTGCGGCCGTCATCGTCGTCGTCGTCGTCCTTGATCTTGAACTCGCGCAGGACCTTCTGCACGCCCTTGACGCCGTCGTTGTCGAAGTCGCCGTCGTTGGAGCCGGTCACGCACGGGTCGTCGGCGAGGACGCGGGCGACCTCGGCGATGTCGGCGCCGCAGTTGGCGTCGAAGCCGGCAGCGGCCAGAGCGGCCTCCGGGTTGCGGTTGAACGAGGCGCGGGCGTCGGCGTCGCGCATCAGTTCCATCATCCAGTCGAGCATCGAGATCGTTGCCATGGTGTCCCCCACCTAGTGTTTGAAGGTTCGTGACCCGGCCCCCTCGGTCGGGTTCTGTCCATCACGGTAAACAGGCTGCGCCGGCGTCCATCGGGGATAAACCCGAGTTCTGGTACCGGCCCACTAGGGGATTGGAAATCCCGCGGCGCCGACGCTAGGGGAATTGCTTTGCGATCGGCTATAGCCCGAATGGAAAGTGCCCCAATTGTTCCGCGTATGCATTCGGGAATTTCTGATCAAATGCGACCAATGGCACCGAGAGGTGAGTGCTCCGCTGTCGCGCTTGTCCGGATTCTGGATCCGGTAACGCGTACAAAGGCGACATTGCGCGGCCGGTACGCAAAATCCCGGTCTGGCATTCACCCGATCGGCGGGGTGCCACCGTCGGCCGTGCTCAGATAGGGGAGCACGAACGGCATCAGGGGGAGTTCCACATGGGGTATCGACTTGCGGTCGACCTCGGCTCGACGTTCATCACCGCGGGCATCGCGGGCGACGACGGCGAGACCGAGCTCGTCATTCTCGGCCTGCGCGGGGCGCGGGCCGCCGCCATGGTGCACATCGGCACCGACGGCTCCCTGCTGTACGGGGACGCCGCCGCGGATCGCGCCGCCGCTGAGCCCGACCGGGTGGTCCGGGCCCTCGTGCGCCGCATCGGCGACGAGACTCCGCTGGTCCCCGGCACCAGCGCCGACACCCGCGCCCACGTGCTGGCCGCCGGCCTGATCGCCTGGGTCGTGGGCACCGTGACGATCAGCCAGGCGGGCCGTCCCTGCGCCATCGCGGTGACCCACCCCGCCTCCTGGGGGCCGCACAAGCAGCAGTTGCTGCGCACCGCCTTGCGCGGGGCCGGGATCGCGCAGGTGGAGCTGATGTCCGAGCCGGTAGCCGCCGCACATCTGGTGAACCCCGGCGTCACTGTCGTCTACGACCTCGGTGGACGCACCTTCGACCTCACCGTCCTGACCCCAGATGCCGAGGGCCGCCCGATCGTTGTCGGTCGTCCGGCCGGCCTGCCCGATCTGGGCGGTTCCGACTTCGACGACGCGGTGCTCGCGCACGTCCTGGGCTCCCTGGACCCGGCTGCCCGCGCTGCGCTGGACGTCGCCCTGGGTGCCCCCGCAGGCCCCGAGCCGGCAATGGTCGCCGCCCTGGCCCAGCTGCGCAGCGAGTGCGTGGCCGCCAAGGAGGCCCTGTCCGCGGGTACCGACGCGACGGTCCTTATCGAGATCGGCGACGTGGTAACCACCGTGCGGCTGACCCGCGCGGAGTTCGAGGAGACGATCACCGCGGCGGTCGAATCCACCCTCGATCTGACCGACGCTGTGCTCACCGACGCCGGAATCGTGATCGGGGAGGTCGGCCAGGTCGTGCTCAGCGGCGGCTCGACCCGGGTTCCGTTGATCGCCCAGCTGCTCTCAGCGCACTTCGGGGGGCGAGTGCACAGCTGCCCGGATCCGTCGTTGGCCGTGATGAGCGGCGCGCTTCGCGCCTTGGCGCCGCGCGTGCCGCTGAAAGCCCGTCCCGCCGCTATCGAGCCTGCCGCCGTCGACGTCGCCGTGCCCACGCAGCGCGTCGTCGTGATCGAAGAACATGTGCCATGGGAAGACGACCTGGTCTTCGAGTGCGCCCGGCCGGCTCCGCGCCGGCGTCGCCGGACTCTGGTGGTGGCCGGGCGCATGCTCACGCTCTCGCTGCTGACCGCCGCGATCCTGGCCGGGTCCAGCGCCTGGGTGCCCGCCGGCTCGACCTATACCGAGAGCCCTGCCCTGGCCTCCGCGCCGGAGCAGGCCGAGGAGAAGCTGTCCAAGGCCGAGCTGAAGAAGATCCTGCGCCAGGTGCTCCAAGAAGACTCCGCAGCGCGCTGACCCCCTCGGCGCGCTGCGGCCCCACCACAACATGAGCGAGCGCAGCGAATCAATGAGGACAGTGCACTGTCCTCATGGGGATGGCCGAGCGCTGGCGAGGTTGTCAAATGAGCCCCACCCGCGGCCAGGCGGGTGGGGCTCAGGTCGTTCCCACTGAAACGTCAGGCGGCCTTGATGTCGTCGTCGGCGGCGGCCGGGACGATCGAGAGCAGCTCGACCGGGTGCTCGCCGGTGATCTGCGCCGGCAGCTCCAGGGCGAGGGTGTCGTCGTGCATCGTCAGGTCGAGCTCGGTGCTCGCACTCAGGCTGGCGATCCACGAACTCACCCAGTCCTGCTCGCCGGCGTCCGACCCGCTCCCGAAGCTCTCCAGCACCCGGGCGGCAGCCTCGAACGCGGCAGCGGTGAGCTGGCGCTGGTCGTCGGCCTCCCGTTCGGCCTGCTGGGCCCGGGCACGCTCGGCGCGGGCGGCGCGCACGATCTCGGCGTTCTCGGCGTTCTCCGTGCGCAACTGGAGGACCTCCAGGCGCAGGTGCGCAGACTCGTCGTTGAGCCGCTCCAGCTGGGTCTGCAACGACCCGATGCTGGTGCCCAGAGCGCTGAGGCGGTCCGCGAAGAGGGTCTGCTCCCGGCGCTGGGTGGACTCCATCAGCGCGAGATCGCGGGTGTAGGCGCGGCCCCGCCGGAAGGCATACCCGGCGAGCGCCAGCGCGAGCGTCCAGGACGCGATGACCGCGTACTGGAGGATCGAGGTATTTGCGCTGATCACGGCCAGTGCCACGCCGGCGGTGGCGAGAGATCCCACCAGCGCGAGCGGCACAAGCTTCAGCGCGGACAGTTGGTTACGGTGTCGGCCCCTGGTCATGAGCCAGAACGTAACGGGTGTGACTCACGTTTCTGGTGAGACACGCTGATACGCCATGTGGGTGATGAATCTTCGGTCAGGGTGTCCCGCGCGGGCGACCTCGGGCCAGGCAGGCGTCCCCGCCCGTCGATGCCGGATCAGGCTGGCGCGCCATGCGGCGGGGCGCCGCCGGAGGGGATGCGGCAGACGCGTTCCAGAAACAGCGCGGCCCCCACCACCGAGCTCGCCGCGGCGGCTGCGCAGCCGGCCAAGGCGGCGAGTTCGCCGCGGCCCGCGGAACCCAGCTCACCGAGCAGGAACAGGGCATAGCCCCCGTACACACCCGCGATCGCGGACCCACCCAGGGAACCGGCGCGGGCGAGCATGGCATACCGCGCAACCCGAAGGGCGTTCACCGGCTGCATCCGCGACCAGTCGGTACCAGGGCGCGGCTCGCGCCGGGCCGTCAGCCGTGCCCTGGTCGAGAGCGCGAGCCAGCCGAAGATCGCGGCAAGCATCACCAGCACGGCGCTCGCGGCGGCGGGCACCCGCGGCAACTGGTCCGCCGAGCCGTCGAGGATCTGCCCACCGGCCCACCCGAGAGCGGCCCCGAGAATCGCGAGGGCCAGTAGCCGAGGGACTCGCGTGGTGGACACCGAGCAAGTCTTACGGATCGGCTCCGCGCCGCCGGACCAGGTCGGGCCCCACGCTCGACAGCTCCGGGCGCCCCTCCCGCGTCCCGCCACCCAGCTCATGCATGAGCAGCGGGTGCCCTCTCATACGCCCAGCAGCAAAATCCGTCGAAAATTGCCCGAATTGTTCCGTCGCTGCGTATGGAAGAACCAGTCCGAGGCACGCTCCAGGCCGACCACACGCAGGGTCGACAGCCTGCTGACCGGCACGCGTGCGGCGCGAGAGGACGCGGCGCAAGAGCCAGGGCGGGACGTCCGAAAGGGTGGTCGCTATAGCAGCCAGCTACTCGGACGCTAGGGATCTGGCGCCAGGGAAGCCTCAGGCCGGGAGTTCGAGCTCGAGGTCGTCGCGGCGGCGCAAGCTGGCCAGATCCACGTCGAGCAGCAGGTCCGCGACCTTGCCGCGGGTGGCCAGGGCCGCGTCGGGTTCGACGTCGTGCCAGGGCACCAGCACAAACGCGCGCTGATGGGCGCGAGGATGCGGCAGCGTGATGGCGGGGTCGTCCAGCACCCGGTCCGCGAGGGCGATGACGTCGACGTCGAGACGGCGCGGCCCGCGGCGGTCCTGCCCGATCCGGGCCCGCCCAAAGGCCTCCTCGACCGCGTGGCAGCGCTCCAGCAACGTCGCACCGGACATCTCGGTGTCCACGACCAGCACGGCGTTCAGGAACGACGGACCGTCCTCGGGCTGCTCCGGACGGGTCTCGTACACCGGCGAGACACTCAGGCCCCAGATCCCGGGGGCGTCGAGGATCGCGTCTACCGCGTTCTGCAGATTCATGGCCCGGTCCCCCACGTTCGAGCCCAGGGACAGCACGGCACGGCGGATCGGGCGCAGCTGCCCGGTCAGGGTGTCGTCGACGTTGAACTGGCCGGCGGTGTCATTCACGAGCGGCTCCGCAGAATCGTGACGGTGACGTCGTCCACAACGGGGGCGACAGGGGCATCTGGCTTGTGCACGGTGACCTGGACCTCGTGCACCGCCGCGCTCTCCAGCGCGGTGGCGGCGATGCGCTCGGCAAGGGTCTCGATCAGGTTGACCGGCTCCCCTTCGACCAGGTGCAGAACACGATCGGCCAATCCGGCGTAGTCGACGGTGTGCGCGAGGTCATCGCTGTGCGCCGCGCGCCGGGTGTCCAGACCAAGCTCCACGTCGACGTAGAACGTCTGCCCGTGCAGCCGCTCCGCCGCCAGAACGCCGTGCCGACCGAACCCGCGCAACCCCCGCAGCGCGACTCGGTCCAGCTGGTGCATTGGGCGATCCTTCACAACGGCGGGAGCGGTACGGGCCAACCTACCCGGCCCTGCAAGATGCGCCATCCCCACCGAGGCATGCGTATCGGCAAGGCCGCGGTGGCCGGTCCCTGCCGGGTTCGGGTCCGCCGGCCGACACCACCAGTGACCCGCCGGGCAACCATCTTCCGCAGCGGCGGGATGATCAGGAGCTAGCGCAGCCCGCGTCGCCGGCAGCGCGTCGACACCCAGGGGTTACCTCTGATGGGACCTCCCCTAGACGGTATGTAGGTGCCGCCCGCCGATGTGCGGTGGCGGCCCGAGGCCCGCCCACCACCGCGAGCGCAGCGATGCGCGAGGCGGGACCGTTTGACAAGTCCGACGACCCGGCGAACGCGGGCCCGCCCCCCGCCGATGTGCGGTGGCGGCCCGGTTAGGCGCTGATCAGTCGTCCGCGTCCGGCATTCCGGAGATCACCGGGGAGCCGTGGCGAACCCAGAGCCGCCACCCTGACGGGGTGCGCCGGAATACGTGCGTCGCGACGCCCTTTGCGCCGGCGAACGGGGAGTCGGTGCCGGGATCGGTGTCCTCATCATCATCGTCGGCTGCAGTGAGGATGTTCTCCACGCAGGTCAACACCGCGACGTCAGCGCCGATGTCAGTCTCGACGTCGGTGAGCACGAACTGGATGTAGGTGGTGTTCGCCATGATCATCGCCCAGGAGCGCAGCACCTCCTCGCGGCCGCGCAAGGTCGGCCAGCCCGGGTGCACGCAGATCGCGGTGGCGGCGAGTTCATCGTCGGCCCAGATCGCGCTCATCGCGTCGAGGTCGGCGGCCTCGAAGGCTGCGTAGAGGTCCTCGGTCAGCTCGATGACGCGGGCGCGGTCGGCGGACTCACTCACTGGCGCGTCCTGGGCGCGCTCCTGGGCGCGCTCCTGGGCGCACTCCCAGCTCATGAATGAGCTGCGACTGCCGAAAGTGGGGCAAAGTGAACGCCGTTTGTGCTCCACGCGTAGGAGAGAGCAGCCCGCGCTCATTCATGAGCACCGCGTGGGATCGAGGCCACGGGGCGGGCGGCGGTCCAGGCGGCGGCGACCTCGACGGCGTCGCGGGTGGTGCGGGCGTCGTGGCTGCGCACGCACCAGGCTCCGTTCGCGGCGGCCAGGGCAGCGACGGCCGCACCGGCGGCCTCCCGCTCGGCGACCGGGCGGGCGACGCCGTCGGCATCTGGCAGCAGGCGCCCGAGGAAGGCCTTGCGGGAAGCCGCGACGAGCACGGGGCGCCCGAGAGTGATCAGTCTGTCGAGGCCGGCGAGCAGCGCCCAGTTGTGCTGGGCGTTCTTCGCAAAACCCAGCCCCGGATCCAGAATGACGTGGTCCGGATCGATGCCACCCGCCACCGCCTGGTCGAGCTGCTGGGTGAGCTCAGCGACCACGTCGGTGAGCACGTCGGTGTAGATCGCGCGCTCAGCCATGTCCAGGC
>JBQTII010000109.1:0-9972 GCA_052388275.1 Sporichthyaceae bacterium
CATGTCAGACCCCTGGAGATGGTCAGGCGCAGGGGGATGGCGGCACCAGTAGCGGAACGGGCCAGCGCGACCGGGACCGCCACCGTCACCGTGTCGGCGCGGTAGCGCAGTAATTGCTCCCGACTCAACCCCTCCGGGCGCGGCGCGAGCAGGTTCCACGCCCGGCCGGTGATCGCCACGACCGTGACCTGCTGCCCGCCCAGCTCCGCCAGGAAAGGCACCGGCGGGGTGAGCCCGGCGAAGTCCGCGGCGGCGGTCAGGCTCACCCGCGGCTCACCGGCCAGCACGATCGCAGGCGCGCTCGCCTGGACGATCTCCAGATCGCAGGCCGGAAGACAGGTGAACGTGGGGCGCTGTGAGCCCTCCCAGGTAGCGAGCTCACGCACCCCGACGGCCGCGGCCTCCCCCGGCCCGCAGGAACCGCGCAACAGGGCCGCGCGCGGCGGCTCTGCGTCCACCGTGAGCAGCGGAGCCGGGCGCACGAAGTACGCGGCAATTTCCTGACCCGCAGTCGGGACGGAGCTGCGCCCGGCCTGACCGAGCACACCAGTGCGCACCCAGAAAACCCGCAACGTCCCCACCGGCCCGGTACAGACCGGATCACCCGCGCCTTGACCAGAACCCAGATCCTCGGACTCGCCCAGATCAGCGGACAGCACCGCCGTCAGCAATTCGACCGCAGGGTCGCGAGCCAGCTCGAGCTGCGTCTTGTCGGCCACGACCACACCGGTGCGCAGCATCGCCACGAGGACGGCGCCCATCGTGGCGAGAATCGAGACGGCGAGCAGCAACTCCGGCAGGGTGAAACCTCCGTCGCGCCGGCCACGGCGAGGCAGCCCGACGACCGCGCTCACGGCGCACCCTCCAGCGGTGCGGTTGCGGGAGGCGTTCCCGTCGCCGGCGTGCCTGCCGTAGGCGGGGTACCCGGTGGCGCCGGCGGCGCGGACTCAGCCGGCACGCACTCGCCGTTGCCGTTGCCGTTGCCGTTGCCGTTGCCGTTGCCGTTGCCGTTGCCGTTGCCGTTGCCGTTCCCGTTGCCGTTCCCGTTGCCGTTCCCGTTGCCGTTCCCGTTGCCGTTCCCGTTGCCGTTCCCGTTGCCGTTCCCGTTGCCGTCGCAGGCAACCGGGGGCTCGGGAACGGTGATCGGCTGCCCGGGCCCGCCGCACTGTCCCGGGTGTGCGGGCACCTCACCGTCGCCACTGTAGGAAACCCGCCAGTAATAGGTGCCAGGGCCCGGGTAGGCCGGCGCCGGCGCGGGCACTCGCAGGTCGGGCCCGGGCGGGACGGACACCACACCCGCGAATCCCCTCGCCGGCGCGGAGCAGGCCGGGTCGGCGAAGAGCCCGAAACGCACGACTCCGACCGCCCGGTCCACGTCGCTCAGATGCACCTGTGGGTAGCCCACTCGAGGGTCATAGGTCTCCCCTGGTGGCAACGGCTCCAGCACCGGAGCCGAGACCAGGACCCGCGGAACCGAACCGCGATGCAGCACCGTCGTGCTCACCTGCGCGCCCTCGGGTCCGCCCGCCCGCAGCGTCACCCGATGCACTCGCGAGCAGGCGAGCACGCTCGCACCCACCGGATGCGCACGGGGTAGCGGACCGCGGATCACCTCCAAGGCCCCGGCGGGAGTGTCGGCCACGGTCATCGGCTCGTCCCCGACCCACACCTGGTACGGGCGCACCACCGGAAAATCACCGGCCCCGGTGAGCCCGAGCGGCGCAGGCGCCGCCTGCTCGCCCAGTGCCGTCGTCAGGCGTCCCGAGGCGCGCGCGAAGGTCGTACCCGACCAGTCCGTCACCGCGCTCACCGCCACGCCGAAGCCGGTCGGCGCGCCTGCGCGCAGCGGCATCAGCAGCGCGTCGTAACTCGCCACCGAGGCGCACGGAACGAACCGCGAGCCGGCGATGACCTCACTCGCCTCGGCAAGCAACGCCTGGACCGGTGCGGCCTCGGCCCGGTGCGCGCGACTCGCGGAGACCGTGAACAACCCGCCCAGGAACACCACCCCGGTGATGGCGAGCACGGTCATCGCGAGGACGACCTCGATCAGGGTTTCCCCCGTGTCGCGGGGGCGCCCGCTCACCCGACCAGGGCCGGAACCGGAGGAATGACCGGCCGGCGGCGGATGGCGGCGTCGGTGTCGTACAGCGTGACCTCCGCGGACGTCAGCAACAATTGGGTCGGCACGCCGGTGCGGTGACCGATCTTGATCAATAGCTTCCCACGACCAGGGTGGGGCGCGTCCACTCCGTCAACGGCGGTACCAGCCGGCGCCGCCCAGCTTGACACCAGACGCATCTCCTCGGCCGTGAGCGGCTTGCGATCGGAGACAGCCGCCAGTTCCTTGAGCGAACATGCGCCGAGCAACACGGTGTCGCAGCGCTCCATCAGTCCTGCTGCCTTGGCTCGGTCCGCCGGACTCGGCAACGCCTCCAGGTCGCGCAACGAGTGCGTGATCATCATCGTCACCGCACCCTTCGCCCGGTTGAGCCTGGTCAGAGAATCGAAGGAGTCGACCATGCCGGTCCCCGCCCGCAGCGCCCGCCACATCTCATCCAGCGCGATCACCATCGGCCGGGTGGCCAGCCCCAGCGCGGCCGCGGCATCGAGCGAGCCGTAGGTGTAGGCCCAGGTCGCCAGCATCCCCGCCGCCACCGTGTGATCTCCGGTGGCGAGCAGCGCGGACAGGTCCACACTGACCGCATGGGCGTTGAGGTCCAGCGGTGCCGAGGTCGGCCCGTCGAAGAGCCCGGCCAGTGGCCCCGAGCACAAATTCTCCAGCGCGAAGGTGACCTCGGCGCACACCCGCCAGGCCTCCGCCGGACCGTCCGCCTTCAACGCCTGCACCAGCGGGTCCGGAGCCTGGCGCAGTATCTCCACAACATCGCCGATGATCGGGTCCGAGGTACCGGCGTGCGCGTCGCCGAGCACCCGCACCGCCTGCTCCAAGGCGTAACGCTCCACCGCACTCGGGCGGCGATCGAGGCCGTGGGGAGTGGCCAGCAGCGCGACCAGCAGCTCGCTGCGCCGCGCCGCGACCTCGACCGCGAGGGAATCCCGCCGGGACGCCGGCAGCGTTGGCAATGCCCTGCCCAGCGGGCCCGAGTCCAGGGGATTGATCCGGTCCAGCCCCCGTCCGATCCGGATCACCTGACCGCCGAGCGCTTGGACGACCTTGGAGTACTCCCCCTTGGGATCGCCGGGGTTGAGGGCCAGGTAACCCAGCCCGCACAGGCCGACCAGGATCCGCTTGGCGGCCGCGGACTTTCCGACGCCGGGCGAGGCCTGCACCCAGATCCCTGGGTTCGACGTCATCGTCCCCACCCAGCCGGGAGGGTCAAGACACACCAGTTCCGCGGTGAGCAGGTCCCGCCCGATCGGCACGCCGGTCGCGGGCAGGCCTGCCGCCTGGACGAACGGGAACAGTCCTGCCACCTGAGTGCTCGTGCCCAGGTACACCGCGCCGGCCTCGACGTTGGCGGCGCGGCCATGACCCGGCCCCGCCCAGCCGCGCCCCGGCATCGAGGTACTCGCGGCTCTCACCGGCGCCGCCCGTGATAAGCCGGGGGGTAGACCCCGGTCGGCAACCCGACGGCGAACGCCGAGGCCTGGGAGAAGCGCGCGGCCCGCAAGGTGATCCGGGAGGCCCCAGCCGCGTTCTCCACCTCCGCCCGTGCCGCCGCCAGATCGCGGGGGTCCGCCACTGTGGTCGTCACGAACAGACTGAACTGAACCAGCCCGGCTCCGGCGGCCTCCTCGTCGGCGTTGCCGTGTGCCAGCGCCCGGTCTGCGCGTTCGCGGGCGGACTCATCGCGGCGGGTCTTGGCCCGGTAGGCGGTACGGGCATCGGAGGCGGTCTGCTCCCGCTCCAGCAGCGCCCCGGCCTCCTCCCGGCCCAGCACGCGGTAGAGCACCGTGACCCGGCGCGGGAACCTGCCCGGTGAGAGCAGGCGCAGCAACACGTTGTGCGCCACGCGCTGGCGGGGGGCCTCCAGCAGGGACCAGCTCACCGACACCACGTCCTCGTGGCGGTAGCAGTCCACCTCCTCCTCCGCGCCCGAGGGCCCGGCCATCGCCCACCCGGCAGGCTCCCCCTGCGCGTCCCACCCCGCTGCCCAGTCCTGCGCCGACACCGAACGTAGATGCGGGTCGTAGGCGGTGCGCACCATCCGCGCGAGGTCCGCCGCCGTGGCCATGCGCACCACCTCAGCGCCGCACGCCGCCAGATCCAGGCCGCGAAGTACCCGCACCGTGGCCGCGGACCCGTCCGCCACCTCCTCGATCCGGTCCCCGGTCAGGGTCGGGTCAACCGTCAGGGTCATCCGGGTGCTGACCCGGGCGGAGCGCGCCGGAGCACCGGCCACCAGTTCCGTGAGGATGTGCTGGGCCAAGGGGGGTGCCGTCGGGTCCATCCGCGCCGCCACGTCCTGACGCAGCGAGTGGCCACCGTCCGGAGTGATGTCGACGGTGACCGCCGCCCACCGGATCGCCGGAACCTCGGCGAATGCGGCCAGCGTCGCCGACCACGACGCCACGTACGCGTCGGCCGTGCCCGCGTCGCTGAGCAACGTGCCACCGGTGGACAGCAGCACTGTGCCCGACATCAGGCCGGTGCGCCGATCCCACACCAGACCGGCACGTTCCTGCCCGGGCACCTCGACATCCAGCAGCTCGCACGAGGCCAACACCCCCGGCAATGCCCCCGCATGCGGCCAGGGCAGCACCGCGTGGCCGCGATAGGAGGTCTCCCCGCGCGAGCGCGCGACCCGGAACCGAGCGGCCGCCGTGGTGTAGTCCAGCAACGCGACCCCGTCCCGCCGCCAAATGCACAGCGCCCCTGCCAGTGCGGCCGGCACCGCCGCCACCAGCGCGGCGCCGACCCCCGCGGTGGCCACCAGCACCGTGACCACGGCGAGGGATCCGACCACGACGACGGTGCTGCGTGAATCCAAGCCGCCCAGCCCGATCCCGCGGGTACGACGCCACCCTCCGTAGGTGCGTACCGAAGCACTCTGGGTACTCATCGACGGCTCCTTCTACGACGAGATTGCGGGCCGACGCCGCGTCCCGTGATCCCGGCCACCGGCGCATCGGCGCCAGGGGTCGGTGCGCCGGCGGAGAACGCGGTGGCGGACATGGAGGCGCGTAGGGGCGGGCCGCCCACACTCGGCGGGGGCAACGGGCGCGTGGGGGCAGGCCCCGGCGCGGCAATCCCGACGCTCGCCGCGCCCGCAGTCGCGGTCGCGCCGGCTCCCGGGGCGGCCGCGGTCGCAGCCGGGCCCCCGGCGCTCGCGCCGCGCGGGGGTGCGCGCCCGTGCGCTCCGCCGTGGCCCATGGCCACGGCGGCGGCGCCAGGGACCGCCTGCGACATCGGCGCCGTCGCAGCGTTCGTGCGCATGAAGGAGGCGTGGGCGATCGCGCTGGTATCGCCCGGGGTGCCCGAGTCGCGGGCCGCCGAACCCGGCCGCCACAGGTGGGCGGGTGAGCCGGCCGAGTGATGCTCGCCGCGGGCGAGGATCACCCGGCTCACCGGAGACAGCACCCGCACCAGCACCGGGAACACCGCCGCCGCGAGCACCAACGTGACCGCGCCCCGGATGGCGTCCAACACCGTGGAACCACTGGAAACCTCCAGGAAGCCCACACAGAGCACCAGAACGACCAGGGGCTTGAACACCACGATCGCCAGCACCGCGGTCACCACCCGCGGCAGCCAGGACTGGGTTGCCGGCGGTCCGGCCTGCCCGACAGCGGCGATCGGCAGGACCGCCCCCAGCACCGGAACCGCGATCTGATGAAGAAACAGGAACACCGCCGTCAGCAGGCACACCGCGAGCACCACGACGGCGAAGATCAGCACGAGCATCGACACCTCGCCGGTGAAGGCATCAGCCAGCATCACCTCGACCATCCGGTCGACCAGTGCGCCGGAATCGGTGAAGCCTGCACCGACGATGGCCGACGCGATCTGATCTCCCGCCAGCAAAGCACCGTCCACCACGACTATTCCGATGACGATGACCAGACCCGCGATCATCGATCCCCGGACCACCTCAACGAAGGGGGCGCCGCGACGCGTCACCATCATTCTGATGCCCTGCCAGATCACGAGCAGGGTCAGCACCAAGGCGGACACCCCGAGGAACATCGCCTGCACCGCGAGGGAGCCTCCGGCCTGGGTCGAGACCGACGGGGCGTCCAACCACCACCCGAAGGTCTCCCGCAGCACGCGCTCGGCGGCCTGCGCCGCCTGCGCCGCGACCTCGTCCAGCGGCGAACCGAAGCCGGACATCGTGCCCACCGGCTCCCCCGTGACGGGGTCGAGAAGTGCGTCACCAACGGGTGAAGGGGTCGGCATCGTCTCGGGCAGGGTGCCCGGTGGCACCGCCCCATCGGGGCCCGCTCCGTCGGGCGGGGGCGCCTCGGGTACCGCTATGCCGGGCACCTGGGCATCAGGAACCTGGGTACCGTCCGCGACCCCGCCTGCCGGTGCGGGGGTGGTACCGGGTTGCGGCGCCGTCAGCTGGGCCGAGCAGCCAGGGGCGGCGACGGTGCACTGCGCGAAGCGGATCATTGGCGCACCACCGCCAACGCGCTCCAGCCCGCGTCGTTGAAGGCGGCGCTACCCAGCGGTGCCGGCGCGGGGCCCGCGATGGCCCCGGCGGGTTCGGGTCGAACCTTCCAGTCCTGGCCCGCCTCGTCCCAGATCATCGTGGACATCGCCGAGCTCAATTCTTCGGTGACGAGGTCACCGAGTCGGTACTCCAGCACACACAGCACCGCCACCGACACCAGGTCGGGGCCGCTCTCGCGCCACTGCACTCCGATCGGCAGCGCAGAGAACGAGGCCTCCTGCGGTGCGGGCCCAGTGGCCGGAACCCCGAGCCGGGCCCGGGCCGCCGTCAGGGCCGCCGCCGCGGACTGATCGGCCTGTGCGGCGGCGGCCGGTTCGACGTAGATCCGCAGCGCCTGGGAGAGCGCCGCCAGGTCCAATCCCGCGCTGTACCGCGTCATCGCCACCGCGGCCGCGGCCGCGCCATCGGCGGTGCGGGGGAAGCGGACCGGGAACTCGTGCACTTGCGCCAGGCCCGCGGGCAGGACAACCCGGCGCAGCGGCGGGTCGAAGGCGAAGCTGGGGGCAGGGACCGGGGTGGCGCCGGCGCCGGGCGCGGCCGAAGCCGCCGCCGGGGATCCGGAATCGATCGTGGAGCTCAGCAGGAGCTGGGCCGCTGGTGTGTGCGGGTCGGCGGTTCCGACCCGCACCGCGGCGGGCACGGTCATCGCGAGCGCAACGCAGACGGCCGCGACCACCCGGCGGTTGCGGCGCCGTGTCGCTTCCACCCGCGTTTGCACGTCCCACGTCATCGGATGCCACCTAGTCCCTGATCAGGTGAGGGATGCTCAGCTTGCGGGCAGAACGGAGGTGACCAAAGCCGCCGCGAGGGAGACCACGGCCAGCCCGCCCAGCACCCAGGGGATTCCGGCCGCCCCGTCGCTGGCCAACGCGCTGCGGTGACGACGACCCAGCATCATCATGACGCCGCAGGCGATCAGCCCGAAGACCCCGGCGATCAGGGCGACGTACTTGAAGTAGCCGATCCATTCACCGGCCAGAACCTCGGTTCCCGGCGGCGCCTTCGGTGCTGGGTTGGGGAGCTCGTTACGCAAGGCCCCAAGCTCGGCGGCAATTCTGGTGATCATCGCGATACCTCCATCAGAGCGTCGTGCAGACGAGTTGCGGCATGGTTGACAGCGCGGGCGCCGACCACGTCGTCGGGGCAATCCGCATACCGAAGTGGCCACAGGTAGGGCACCTTCACCGCGCCTCGGGTGTGCTCCCGCAGCGCGCGCAACCGGTATCTGACGGCAGGAGGAACTGGGGCGGGCACATCCGCCATGACCACCAGCCACGGACGCGGGACGTCGGGGTGCCACGAAGCGAGCAGCTCCGCGGCCGCGGCCATGCCCGCACTGGTGGAACGCGAGACCAGCACCGGCGTCGCGTCCGCGGGAAGGCGATCGCCGACGTCGAGGACCTCGGCCTCGGCTCCCGCTCCACGCAGCAGACACGCGAGCGTTCGCGCTCCCGCCCCGGGATGGGCGCCCAGGATGGCCAAGGCGCTCATCAGCAGCCACCCGCGGTGTTGCGCAGCTCGCTCTGGGCCACTACCCGCGCCAAGGGCGGCGACGCCGAGAGAGGCAGCACCGCCACCTCGCCCTGAGCCTTCCTGCCAGGCGTGGCCGCGGTCGTCCCGGCAGCGGGTTCCGCCGCGGCGGCCAGCTGGGTGCAGACCGCCGCGCCCACTGCCGTCCAGGCCTGCCGACTGGACCCGCGCAGCGCGGTGAGATCGATCTGTCCACCCCCGCGCAGGACCGGTTCCCAGGGCGCCTCGAGCACGGCGGCGGTCCGGGTGAACGCCTCGGCGGTGCGCCGGCGCTCTCGCTGCGCCACGTGCTTGGCGGCGTGAGTGATCACGGTGACCGCGTGCGAGACCAGCTCCGCGTGACCGTCCGCGATCAGGTGATCGAGCATCCACTGGGCGGAGTCGACCGTGTCCTGATCGTGACTGCTGACCACGACCAGAACATCCGCGCGGCTCAGCGCCGCCCGCCAGATCGGCGCGTGCACGTTGTTCCCGGTGTCGATGACCAGGATCCGGTAGAACCGCGAGAGGACGTCGTGGCAGCGCACGAACTCCCGCTCGGTCATGGCGCGCATTGCGGCCACGTCCTCCCCGCGGGCCAGGACGTCGAACATCTGTTCGTGGGTGCGCACCTGGGTCGCCAGGTCTCCGATTCCGGCGCGGCCCCGCTCGTATCGCGGCAGGTCGGCGATCAGATCGCGCACGCCCGAGCCGACCTCACCCCCCATGGCACGCGATCCCAGGGTTCCCCGGGTCTCGTTGTTGTCCCAGGCCAGGACCGAGCCCCCGCGAGCGGTGCCGAGCACTGCGGACAGCAACACGGTGGCAGGGGTCTTCCCGGCCCCGCCTTTGGGGTTGGCGACCACGATGGTCATCGGCCGCCCGAGCGGTCGCCGGATGAGCTCACGCTCGACACTCTGCCCGCGGCGCGACGTCCGGCGATCCCCGCCGGCGCGCGGCGGCCATCGCAGCTGCGGGCGGGCCGAGGCGCCGGCCGCGCCGGGATCCACGCTCGAGTGATCGTCGCGGTTGAGGCCCCCGGGCCCCCCGTGATCGCCCTCCCCTTCTTGATCGCCCTGTCCCTGCTGAGCGTCGGGCGCAACCCCATGCGGTGCGCGTGCCAGGGCAACGAGCACAGCCGGCGATAGCAACGCCGGGCTCTGCTGCTCGACGTCGATGAGGGCGGAGAGACGTGCGGGCACCTCGCTCATTCCCGAGGGGGTGGCGCTCGGCACCCTGCGCACCGAGACCGAGCGCACCCGGCGGCGGCCCACCAGCGTGCTCACCTGTGCAGCAGCGACCGGCATCGTCGGCGGGACCGAACCGGCCGACGCACTGGACGCCGGCTGCGCGCCCGGCGCCTCGGGCACCACGGCGGCGTCCGGCGCCTCGGGCGAGGCTACCTCGACCGACGCGCAGGGCGGATCGGAAGGCAATGGCGGCAGGATCGGTGGAGTGCGCATGGCCTGTCTCCTGTCGACTGACTGATCGTGAGCTGACTGATGCTGAACTGATGGGCTCTCATCCGCCTGGGCGCCAGCAGCGAGCCGCGCACGCTGTCCGAGGTGGCGCACTGCGCCTCACCCCGCCCGGGGGAAGTCGGGGGCCGTCCAGCCCAGGTAGCGGGCGCCCCAGCGGCGCTCGATCTCGTTCAAGGCGACGACGTCGATCCGCCCGGCCCGAACAATGTCGTTGCTGGCGATCAGGCCCTGCCCCATCGACAACGCCACATGACCCGGACGGCGTCCGGTATCCCAGAAGACCAGGGCGCCCGCCGGGGGATTGCGATCACCCGGGTGGCGTGCCCCCGCCGGGGTGAGGAAGT